>NZ_JBIUWI010000087.1:0-2740 GCF_044743385.1 Pseudomonas sp. NPDC087639
CGTCGTCGGTCAGGCCTTCCGGGTCTTTCCAGTGGGCGATGTCGGCGGTCATGTTGACTTCTTGCGGCATCCAGTGGTTTGCGCAACCGTCCAGGTACTTCTGCCAGGCCCAGTCGTACTTGAATGGCACGAGTTGGTTGAGGTCGGCGCGGCAGTTGATCATGCGCTTTTCGTCAACGGCGACACGGGCGGAGGCGCCTTCGAGTTCGGCGAGGCCTTCGGCGACGTCGAGGGAGTTCAGTGCAGCCTTGGCGCGGGCCACGGCGGCCGAGTCAGCGGCGGTGACGGCGCGGGCTTCCAGCGCTGCGGCGCCGCCAGCGTTGTCGAGGCGGTCCATGTTGGCTTCAGTAGCGTGGCCGGCGTTGGCGCCTTTCACTGCTGCTACTTCACTGTCTTCTTTGTCGAATTCGTCCCAGCTCAGCATGACGTGTCGTCTCCTGCGTGAGGGCCTGTCGCCCCGTGTGAAACCTGATTGGTTGGTTTTTCACACGGTCGTACAGACCGCGTTGGATCTTAAGGAATCGTTTTTTGCAGCAGCTAAGGCAGGCAATAAAACAGAATTTTGTACGGGGTTCCGAGAGCCTCTGACGGGCGCAGCTCGCGTTGAACGCTGCTGCGGGGCTTCAGATTGGCTGTTCATCCCTGTAAGGGAATATTGCTGTCCCGATTAGGGCGGCATTATAGGGAAAAAAAACGGGCCGTGCTGAGGCGAATCCGCGCATGGAGCGGTCGGGGAGGGTGGTTTTTCAGTGAGAGCGTTGGTTTACAGGGCTTTGCCGGGGAAAGATTTTTTTTCGAAGAAATTTCGTATTTGTGGATTTGCTCAAAAAATAAACAAAAAATCGCGTTTTTCACTACATCTAGTGTTTTGCAAGCATTTTTGACGGCTCCAGACACAACTGAGCCCGACCGAAGTCGGGCTGGAATCGACCCTCATTGATGCGCTGAGAGATCCAATTCGGTGCAGTCTGAACTCATCAATTGGTGCAACCGTTGCCCATGACGCTGTAACGCAGGATGTGGCGCTGGCCTGTGGAGTCGTCGTATTCCATTTTCATCGGAACCACTTCGCAGACGTTTGGCACTTCGCTCATGGAAACAACGTTGGCGATGTCCAGGTGGGTGGAGTAGGTGTACTCCTCAATAGCCGGTTGTTGCTGTGCGACATCAGTCGGGCCCTCGTTTGCCATGGCGGTTGCGCACAGACTGCTGAGGGCCAGAACCAATAAAGCTTTCATTTCAAATGTACCTTTTTGAGGTCGAGTGGGGTCACGCAACCTTTTTGGGGTTGCGTGTGTAACTTCAGTGCTTTGTTTCATTACTTGGAGAGCGGGATTAACGGCCTTCGTGGGGGCTGTAACGTTGTTAATCGCTTTGCCTTGTCGGCGAGGTGAATTTTAGGGAGGTGGGGTGGGGGTAAACAGAGCGGGTTTTGATAAACACCTTTGGCAGATTTGGTAACAATCGCCGGAAGATCAAAAGATCGCAGCCTTCGGCAGCTCCTACAAGGGCCGTGGGGCGTGGGGTTGAGGGTTTTGGTCCGGTAACGCCACGACTTGTAGGGGCTTGTTACTACCATCGTCGAATGGTTCTATGGGGCCGCTCCGGCTACAACGGGGTCATACAAAAACAACTATTACACCGAGGTAGGAAAGATGAGTGCGGCTTCTCTGTATCCCGTTCGTCCCGAGGTTCTGGCTAATACGCTGACTGATGAGGCGACCTACAAAGCCATGTACCAGCAGTCGGTCGTCAACCCTGACGGCTTCTGGCGCGAGCAAGCCAAGCGTCTTGACTGGATCAAGCCTTTCACCACGGTGAAGCAGACTTCTTTCGACGATCACCATGTCGACATCAAGTGGTTCGCCGACGGCACCTTGAACGTTTCCTACAACTGCCTCGACCGTCATCTGGCCGAGCGCGGCGATCAAGTCGCGATCATCTGGGAAGGTGACGATCCTGCCGAGAGCCGCAACATCACCTACCGCGAACTGCACGAACAAGTGTGCAAACTCGCCAACGCCCTGCGTGGTCAGGACGTACACCGCGGTGACGTGGTGACTATCTATATGCCAATGATCCCCGAAGCCGTGGTCGCCATGCTGGCCTGCACCCGGATCGGCGCGATTCACTCTGTGGTGTTCGGTGGTTTCTCGCCGGAAGCCCTGGCCGGTCGCATCATCGACTGCAAATCGAAAGTGGTGATTACCGCTGACGAAGGCATTCGTGCCGGCAAGAAGATTCCGCTCAAGGCTAACGTCGACGACGCGCTGACCAACCCGGAAACCAGCAGCATCCAGAAAGTCATTGTGTGCCAGCGCACCGGTGGCGACATCAAGTGGAACCAGCATCGCGACATCTGGTACGAAGACCTGATGAAAGTGGCGGGCACCGTGTGCGCGCCGAAAGAGATGGGCGCTGAAGAAGCGCTGTTCATCCTTTATACCTCCGGCTCGACCGGCAAGCCGAAGGGTGTGCAGCACACCACCGGCGGGTATCTGCTGTATGCGGCGATGACTCACGAGCGCGTTTTCGATTACCGCCCGGGCGAAGTCTACTGGTGCACCGCCGACGTCGGCTGGGTCACCGGCCACAGTTACATCGTCTATGGCCCGCTGGCCAATGGCGCGACCACGCTGCTGTTCGAAGGCGTGCCGAACTATCCGGACATCACCCGGGTGGCGAAAATCGTCGACAAGCACAAGGTCAACATCCTCTACACCGCGCCGACCGCGATCCG
>NZ_JBIUWI010000087.1:2750-17767 GCF_044743385.1 Pseudomonas sp. NPDC087639
ACCGCTGCTGTTGAAGGCGCGGACGGCAGCAGCTTGCGTTTGCTCGGTTCGGTGGGTGAGCCGATCAACCCGGAAGCCTGGGACTGGTACTACAAGAATGTCGGCAAGTCGCGTTGCCCGATCGTTGATACCTGGTGGCAGACCGAGACGGGCGGCAACATGATGAGTCCGTTGCCGGGCGCCCATGCGCTGAAACCGGGTTCGGCGGCACGGCCGTTCTTCGGTGTGGTGCCGGCGCTGGTCGACAACCTCGGTAACATTATTGAGGGCGAGGCTGAAGGCAATCTGGTGATTCTCGATTCGTGGCCGGGTCAGGCGCGCACGCTGTATGGCGACCATGACCGTTTCGTCGACACCTACTTCAAGACGTTCCGTGGCATGTATTTCACCGGTGACGGCGCGCGGCGTGACGCCGATGGTTACTACTGGATCACCGGGCGTGTGGATGACGTGCTTAACGTGTCTGGCCACCGCATGGGCACGGCCGAGATCGAAAGCGCGATGGTTGCTCACCCGAAAGTCGCCGAAGCGGCGGTAGTCGGTGTGCCGCACGACATCAAGGGGCAGGGCATTTATGTCTATGTCACGTTGAAGAATGGCGAGGAGCCGAGCGAGCAATTGCGTCTGGAGTTGAAAAACTGGGTGCGCAAAGAGATCGGGCCGATTGCTTCGCCGGACGTGATCCAGTGGGCGCCGGGGCTGCCGAAGACCCGTTCGGGCAAGATCATGCGCCGCATTCTGCGCAAGATCGCGACCGCTGAATATGATGGGTTGGGGGATATTTCGACCCTGGCGGATCCGGGTGTGGTGCAGCATTTGATTGATACGCACAAGACGATGAATGTTGCTTAAGCGTTAGAAGCATAGGAGCCCTGTCCGGTTTTGCCGGGCGGGGCTTTTTTGTGTCTGGTGGATTTGTGTCGATCGGGCCGGCCCCTTCGCGAGCAGGCTCGCTCCCACAGTTTGACCGAGTACCTTCAGACAAAATGCAGATCCCTGTGGGAGCGAGCCTGCTCGCGAAGGCAATTTGTCGGACGCCGAGGTAGTCCGCTGTCGGAGCGCGGACTCACCCAACCAATAATTATCGATTTCCGCCGTAGGGCATTTCCCGCTGTTACCTCCTGCCTTCCACGTAACCGAATGTGTAACCGCCCGCGCCAAACCGGGGCAAAGGGAAACGCATCGCCCCGTTTTAGCGCCTTTAAACACCTCGTGAAAAATAAGACACAACGCTGCGCTTGCCGGATTAGAAGGGTTTGCGAATAATAGGCCCGCAATTTGCAGCATAGATCGGTTCACAATCTTTCGCTCCTGCATGAATTTGCAGGGCTGTCAATGTGCTCAAGTCGCTTTCTCTGTGCATCTGTAATTAGTTGTCGCATTGAAGAAATATCGGCTTCGGGCCTGTCGTTAGAATGCCGATCACTCGCTCATCGTTGCTTACGTTGAAACCTCCGACGGTTTCAATAGGAAATTTCCCACCGATGCAGCAACCGATTTCCGATTCACCATTCGCATATTGGGCTGTTGCTCACTCTGCCGTTTTTGCCCTTTACCGATGGAGTCCCAAGATGAAGAAACTTGTGCTGCTTGGCGCCCTGGCACTGTCCGTGCTGTCGCTGAATTCCTTCGCGGATGAAAAACCTCTGAAGATCGGTATCGAAGCGGCTTACCCTCCGTTCGCATCGAAAGCGCCGGATGGCAGCATCGTTGGTTTCGACTACGACATCGGCAACGCGCTGTGCGAGCAGATGCAGGTCAAGTGCGTGTGGGTCGAGCAAGAGTTCGACGGTCTGATCCCGGCACTGAAAGTGCGCAAGATCGACGCGATCCTGTCGTCCATGTCGATCACTGAAGATCGCAAGAAGTCCGTGGACTTCACCAACAAGTACTACAACACCCCGGCTCGTCTGGTCATGAAGGCCGGCACTCAGGTCAGCGAAGGTCTGGCTGAGCTCAAGGGCAAGAACATCGGCGTGCAACGTGGTTCGATCCACGAGCGTTTCGCCCGCGAAGTCCTGGCCCCGCTGGGTGCCGAGATCAAGCCATACGGTTCGCAGAACGAAATCTACCTCGACGTGGCCGCCGGTCGCCTCGACGGCACCGTGGCTGACGCGACCTTGCTGCAAGACGGTTTCCTCAACACCGACGCTGGCAAAGGCTTTGCCTTCGCAGGCCCGGCGTTCACCGACGTCAAATACTTCGGCGACGGCGTAGGCATCGCAGTGCGCAAGGGCGACGCTGTGAAAGACAAGATCAACGCTGCCATCGCGGCCATCCGCGAAAACGGCAAATACAAAGCTATCCAGGACAAGTACTTCGCCTTCGATATCTACGGCAAGTAAGACGTCTCTGCGACAAGTCCGAAATGGCGCAAGCAACAGAATCTCTGCGGTTTGCGCCATTTTTTCATCCCAACTTTCGAGGACCTGAATCATGTTGAAAGGCTACGGGGCTGTCATCCTCGATGGCGCATGGCTGACGCTTCAGCTCGCCTTGTCGTCCATGGCTCTGGCCATCGTTCTGGGGCTGATCGGTGTCGCGCTGCGCCTGTCGCCGGTGCGCTGGCTGGCATGGCTGGGCGATCTGTATTCCACGGTGATCCGCGGGATTCCCGATTTGGTGCTGATCCTGCTGATCTTCTACGGCGGTCAGGACTTGCTCAACCGCGTGGCGCCGATGCTCGGCTATGACGACTACATCGACCTGAACCCGTTGGCCGCCGGTATCGGCACCCTGGGTTTCATCTTCGGTGCGTACCTGTCGGAAACCTTCCGGGGTGCGTTCATGGCCATTCCGAAAGGTCAGGCCGAAGCGGGCATGGCGTACGGCATGAGCAGTTTTCAGGTGTTCTTCCGGGTGATGGTGCCGCAGATGATTCGTCTGGCGATTCCCGGCTTCACCAACAACTGGCTGGTACTGACCAAGGCCACTGCGCTGATTTCCGTGGTCGGTCTGCAAGACATGATGTTCAAGGCCAAGCAGGCGGCAGACGCCACTCGCGAGCCTTTTACCTTCTTCCTCGCAGTGGCGGCGATGTACCTGGTGATCACCAGCGTTTCGTTGCTGATCCTGCGTCAACTTGAGAAGCGCTACTCGGTAGGCGTAAGGGCGGCTGATCTATGATCTTCGACTACAACGTCATTTGGGAGGCTCTGCCGCTGTACCTCGGCGGCCTGGTGACTACCCTCAAATTGCTCGCGCTGTCGCTGTTTTTTGGTCTGCTGGCGGCACTGCCGCTGGGCCTGATGCGCGTCTCGAAGAACCCGATCGTCAACGGCGCCGCGTGGTTGTACACCTACGTGATTCGCGGCACGCCGATGCTGGTTCAGCTGTTTTTGATCTACTACGGTCTGGCGCAGTTCGAAGCGGTACGTGAAAGCTTCCTCTGGCCGTGGCTGTCCAGCGCCACGTTCTGTGCGTGCCTGGCCTTCGCGGTCAATACCAGCGCCTACACCGCGGAAATCATCGCCGGCAGCCTCAAGGCCACGCCGAACGGTGAGATCGAAGCGGCCAAGGCCATGGGCATGTCGCGCTTCAAACTGTACAAGCGCATCTTGCTGCCGTCGGCCCTGCGCCGGGCGCTGCCGCAGTACAGCAACGAAGTGATCATGATGCTGCAGACCACCAGTCTGGCGTCCATCGTGACCTTGATCGACATCACCGGCGCGGCCCGTACCGTCAACGCGCAGTACTACCTGCCGTTCGAGGCGTACATCACCGCTGGCGTGTTCTATCTGTGCCTGACCTTCATTCTGGTCAAGCTGTTCAAGCTGGCCGAGCGTCGCTGGTTGAGCTACCTCGCTCCGCGGAAGCACTGATATGGAACGCATCGACCACGTTTTGCCGTGGAGCCACTTAGGCAGCGAGCGCAAGATTTCGGTCTTCCGTTTCGGTAGCGGTGAGCGCAAGGCCTACATTCAGGCCAGCCTGCACGCTGACGAATTGCCGGGCATGCGTACCGCCTGGGAGCTGAAAAAGCGCTTGGGCGAACTCGAAGCCAAAGGCCTGCTCAACGGTGTGATCGAACTGGTGCCGGTGGCCAATCCGTTGGGGCTTGGGCAATTGCTGCAAGGCAATTTCCAGGGCCGTTTCGAGGCGGGCAGCGGCAAGAATTTCAACCGTGATTTCGTTGAACTGAGCGCGCCGGTAGCGGCAGCGTTGGCCGACAACCTCGGTGATGATCCGCACGCCAACATTCGTCTGATCCGTCAGGCGATGGCTGATCACTTGTCCGCATTGCCGCCAGCGAGCAGCCAGTTGCAAGGCATGCAGCGCGTTTTGCTCAGCCATGCCTGCACCGCCGACGTGGTGCTCGACTTGCACTGCGACGCCGAAGCCGCGCTGCACCTGTATGCGCTGCCGCAGCACTGGCCGCAGTGGCGTTCGCTGGCCGCGCACCTGAATGTGAAGGTCGGTTTGCTAGCCGAAGATTCCGGCGGCAGCTCTTTTGATGAAGCGTGCTCACTGCCGTGGCTGCGTCTGTCGCGGCAGTTCCCGGATGCGCAGATCCCGCTGGCGTGCCTGGCGACGACCATCGAGCTGGGCGGTCAGGCTGACACTGGCCGTGCCGAGGCCGAGGCGTATGCTGAAGGCATTCTGGCGTTCCTCGCCGAGCAAGGTTTGATTACCGGCGAGTGGCCCAATCCTGCCAACGAACCGTGCGAAGGCATGCCGTTCGAAGGCACCGAATTGCTGCTCGCGCCGCACCCTGGCGTGGTGAGTTTTCTGCGTAAACCCGGCGAGTGGGTCGAGGCCGGTGACGAGATTTTTGAAGTGATCGACCCTGTGTCCGATCGGGTCAGCACGGTATGTGCTGGTACGTCCGGGGTGCTGTTTGCCATTGAACGGCTGCGCTATGCCCAACCCGGTTTCTGGCTGGCCAAGGTGGCGGGGCGCGAAGCGCTGCGTCACGGGCGCTTGCTCAACGACTGACTGACTGTTTTTGTGAGAACCGACCGCATGTACAAACTTGAAGTCCAAGACCTGCATAAACGCTATGGCAGTCACGAAGTGCTCAAGGGTGTTTCCCTGAAAGCGGCAGCCGGCGATGTGATCAGCATCATCGGCTCCAGTGGCTCCGGCAAAAGTACTTTCCTGCGTTGCATCAACCTGCTCGAGCAGCCGCACGCGGGCAAGATTCTGCTCAATAACGAAGAGCTGAAACTGGTGGCCAACAAGGACGGCGCGCTGAAAGCCGCTGATCCGAAACAGCTGCAGCGCATGCGTTCGCGCCTGTCGATGGTGTTCCAGCATTTCAACCTGTGGTCGCACATGACCGCGATCGAAAACATCATGGAAGCGCCGGTGCACGTACTGGGCGTGTCCAAGGCTGAAGCCCGCGAGAAAGCCGAGCACTACCTGAACAAGGTTGGCGTGGCTCATCGTAAGGACGCGTTCCCGGGGCACATGTCCGGTGGCGAGCAGCAGCGTGTCGCGATTGCCCGTGCGCTGGCGATGGAGCCGGAAGTGATGCTGTTCGACGAACCGACATCGGCGCTTGACCCGGAACTGGTAGGTGACGTGCTGAAGGTGATGCAGGCGCTGGCTCAGGAAGGCCGCACCATGGTTGTGGTGACGCACGAAATGGGCTTTGCCCGTGAAGTGTCGAACCAGTTGGTGTTCCTGCACAAAGGTGTTGTTGAAGAAAGCGGCAACCCGCGCGAAGTGCTGGTTAATCCGCAGTCGGAGCGGCTGCAACAGTTCCTCTCGGGTAGCCTCAAGTAATCAGGACTGCCGGTATGCACCGGAATAGTGCATGCTTCGCCGGCCGGGTTCCCCTGTAGGAGCTGCCGCAGGCTGCGATCTTTTGATCTTCAAAAACTAAAATCAAAAGATCGCAGCCTCGTTTCACTCGACAGCTCCTATCAGGTGATCTCCGTCAGACTCAAGATTTGTGTTCATTTTCGGGCTAGCATTGGCCCTTGCCTTCATCACCGTTCCTCGTTTCGGATTGCCCGCCCATGACTGCCCATCGAATTGGTTTCCTGATTTGGCCCAGCACTAAAGCGTTGACGCTGGCGCTGGCGGAGGAGGCCTTGCGTGTTGCGCAGCGGGTGCACCCGGACGTGGTTTACGAACTGTCGTTCTTGCAGGCCGAGGCGCCCGTCGAAGGCGCCTGGCAATTGCCCGGCGAGCCGTGGGCCGGCAAGCTCGAGAACTTCCAGAAACTGTTCCTGCTTGCCGATGAGCCGCCAACTTCGCTGGCCTCGCCACTGAGCAGCGCGCTCAAGCAACTGGTACGTGCCGGTTGTGTGATCGGCGGTCTGTCGGCCGGTGTGTATCCGTTGGCGCAACTGGGCTTGCTCGATGGTTATCGCGCCGCCGTGCACTGGCGCTGGCAGGACGATTTCGCCGAACGCTTCCCGAAAGTCATCGCCACCAGTCATCTGTTCGATTGGGATCGCGATCGCCTGACCGCATGCGGCGGCATGTCGGTGCTCGATTTGTTGCTGGCAGTGCTGGCCCGTGACCACGGTGCGGAACTGGCCGGTGCGGTGTCGGAAGAACTGGTGGTCGAGCGCATCCGCGAGGGCGGCGAGCGTCAGCGTATTCCGTTGCAGAACCGTCTCGGCTCCAGTCATCCGAAGCTCACGCAAGCCGTGTTGCTGATGGAAGCCAACATCGAGGAGCCGCTGACCACCGACGAAATCGCCCAGCATGTGTGCGTATCCCGTCGGCAGTTGGAGCGGATCTTCAAGCAGTACCTCAACCGCGTGCCGAGCCAGTACTACCTGGAACTGCGCCTGAACAAGGCCCGGCAGATGTTGATGCAAACCAGCAAGTCGATCATCCAGATCGGCCTGTCTTGCGGCTTCTCCTCGGGGCCGCATTTCTCCAGCGCCTACCGCAATTTCTTCGGCGCCACGCCGCGGGAAGATCGCAACCAGCGGCGCAGCAGCAGTCCGTTTGAATTGTCGTCGGTGCCGCCCGAGCGCGGCTAGACGCTAGTCGACGACCAGGTCACCTGAACTCTCCGAAGAGTCGATGTAAGACCTGGCTTCAGCGCCACTGGAAAACGAGTCGTCTTCGAACTCTTCGAAATGGCGACCAATTCTTTGTGGGATCTGCAATCTGACAGCCCTTCTGCTGGCATAAACACTCAGTGCTTGCTGGCTACTCGGCGAGAGCAGATTGCCGCTGAAGATGAATTCGGTGGTGTCGGCCTCGATTATCTCGATGGGCAATTCGACAATGGCGTTGTTGGCCAGGTCGGCATACACAAGGTCCGGGCGATTGAACAAGCCCGGCGGAGTTTCCGTGAGTCCTGTGTTGTTCAAGTTCAGTCTGGCCAGTGACGTCATCTGACTGAGGTCGGGGGTTCGGCCCAGCGCGTTATCCCTCAAGGCGAGTCGCGTGAGGTTACTCATGCCGCGCAACGCATTCGCGCTTTCCTGAGTGAGGGTGATCTGACAATTGACCAGACTGAGTTCCGTCAAACTTTCCATGGCTGGAATGGCGCCAGGAATGTCGCCCAGATGATAGCTCTCTATGGTAAGCGAACGCAGATGGGGGAAGCGCTCCAGGAATCGACCGACGCGAGGGAGCTTGAATCTGTTACCCGCCAGGATCAGCGTGCGTATATGCCAAAAATCCGCCGACAGCGTTGGTAGTTCGCCTGTAATTGGCAGATGGAACGTGAAGTCGAACTCGGACCGGCCTTCCCTCACTATCCGGCGCCAGCATTGTTCGAGACTTTCCTTGAATCGCATTCTGCACTCTTGATCCTCGATCAGGCTATCGCCCGTCAAGGGTGTGTTGGTGCCGGGGGCGAGGGGGATTTCATTCGTCCACGCCTCAAGATCATTGATCAGTGTGGTGATCTCTGTTTGTCTGCGGATCAGTTCCAGATGCCCATCGGCCAAAGTACCGGGCAGGCCGTAGACGATTTCGTCGAGGCGTGCGTCGGTCAGATGCGGATACAGCGCACGGGCCAGCAAACTATCTTCCTGAGGTACGGAAACGCCAAAATCAATGCCCAGCGCTTGATGATGGGTTTTTATCCGTTCGCGCGTGGCTGGCAACAGCGGGTTGCGATTCAAGTCAAAGCCATTGCTGGCGTCGGCGGGCAGTTGAAAAAGTGCCTCTGGCAACTCGCTGATGAGGTTTTCATGGAGTATCGCCGTTTCCAGAACCGGCAGTTCGAGCAGGCTGGGCGGTAGATGGTCGATCCCGGTTCGGGATAGATCGATGAACGTCAGTGCTCTCAGCGCCGAAATGTCTGGGGCGCTGCCCAGCGGGTTGTTGTACATATCCAGCATTGTCAGTCGGGATAACGAGGACAAGGCCGCTTGCCCCGATTCATCAAAAGCAATGCCGCAGCTGCTCAGTACCAGGGTTTTGAGTTGGGGCATGCGGGACACGGCCAGGGGGAATTGATCCAAGGCAAAGCGGCGCATTTCCAGTGCCTCCAGCCCGGTAAAGCAATTCAGGAAACCCTCGACCCCCGTCAGCTTTTCGCTGCCCTGCAAGGTCATTTGCGTGACGTGACTGAAATCAGCACTCAGCGCTGGCAGATCACCGATCACCCTGAGGTGGGCGTCGAAAGCGTTGAGCCTGAGCTCTGTTTTGCTGTTTTGTCTGCTGCGCCAGAAATGTTCCAGTTGTACGCTGAACGCTCGGCGCTCGAACCGCTGTGTCGCTCTGTCAGCGGCGGTCATGTTCAAACCCGCCAGACCCGCAGGTGCGCGATCGGACCATTCGGTAAGGTCACTGACCATCTGCGTGAGTTCAGCCTCCCAGTGCGCCAGTTGGGCGCTGCCGTCTGCCAGCGTTCCAGGCAATTCATAGATCACGTGCGTGACATCTTCGATGTCCAGATCGGGAAACAGTGCTTGTGCCTTGGCGATGTCGGCCAGGTCGGGGAGTACACCGAAGTCATAGCCGATGGCAGCGTAGTGGGACTTGATACGCTCACGCGTGGACGGGGACAAAGGATTGTTTGCCAGATCTATGCCGTCAGCCAGATCAATGTCCACCGCGAAAAACGATTCGGGCAGATCCGTGATCGCGTTGTCGTTGAGCAGTGCATTGCGCAGGTTCGGATGAGAGCTCAAACCATTGGGTACGTTGCCAATGCCGGTGTTGGTCAGGCGAACATCGTTCAGCATGGGCAGCGCCGCCAGATCTGGAATCTGCACCAGTGTGTTATGGCTCAGGTTCAGGAGTTCAAGTTCGTTCAGCGATTGCAGAAGGGTCTGCCCCTCGGCCGTGAGGGTAATGTTGCAGTGGGTCAGCATCAGCTCCTTGAGCTGCGACAGGTGTCCGAGGTTGGCTGGTATTTGTCCCAATTCGAAGTTGCGCATCTCAAGGACGTGCAGGTTGGGAAACAGTTCCACGAACGAGGCGATGTCATTCACCGACGCAGTGCCCATGAGGTTCAGACTCGACACATGGCTGAAATCTACGTTCAGCCGTGGCATGTCCCCCGTGAAGGCCAGGTTCGCGATAAAGTGATCGTCGCGCATGCTGGAGGTGGTCGAACGACTTTGCCAGAAATCCTGCAGCCGCTGGGCAAACTCCGATCGGGCCGTGTAGTTGTTGAACATTTCGACAGCATCGATCGCCGCCCCCGTCACAGGATCCTGATGTGGTACCTCAACGGCCCATGTGCGCAGATCCTGCTCCAGCCCGCTCAGCTCCATTTGCCAGACATTGAGCTGAATCCGACTGTCCGCCAGGGTGCCGGGCAGGTCATAGATCACTTCACTGGCTTCGACGGTATCCAGCGTCGGGAACAGCCGCTTCGCCAAGGCGATATCTGTTGGATCTGCCAGCACGTCGAAATCATGCCCGGTTTTGCGGTAATAGTTTTTTATCTGGTTGCGAGCGTTCGAGGAGAGCCTCGGATTCTCGGCCAGATCAATTCCGTCACTGCGCTCGGCCGGCAGATCGAATAAGGCATCGGGCAATTCGACAATATTGTTTTCACTGAACAATGCGGTTGCCAGGTTGTGATTGTCGGTGATTCCGGCTGGAAGCTCGGAGAGTCCGGTGTCTGACAGGTCGAGGTGCTTGAGCGAGGGCAGCAGATTCAGATCAAAGAAGGATCCGAGCGGGTTGCCGCGCAACTCGAGTATCTCCAGTTGGCTCATGGCGCAGAGTGCTGCTTGATTTTCCGGGGTGATCACGACCCCGCAGTTCTTGAGCCGCAGTGTGACCAGTTGTCGGGCATTGATGGATTCCAAGGTGGCCGGTTCAAGGTCAAAAAAACTCAGCTCCAGGTCGGTCAGATTCTGGAAACGTTGCAGGAAGGGCAGTACGGTCGAAACGTTTTTGTTGCCATCGAGCGTCAGTTCAGCAACGTGGCTGAAGTCAGCGTCGAGTACTGGCATGTCTCCGATAAACTCGACGCTCGCTACCAGACGGCTACTGCGAGAGTTGGGGGATACAGGGCTTCTTTCGTGCCAGAACTGTTCGAGTTTGATACTGAATCGCTGCCGGGCGAGACGTTCGTTCACCCGCTCACTGATAGTCAGCGCCTGGCCGGTTTCGGGGTGGTGGTCAGGAACGTTATTGGTCCATTGCGCCAGGTCGTTTTGCATTCGGTGGGCTTCGGCTTCCCATCCGGCGAGGTGGACGCGACCGTCAACCAGTGTGCCGGGCAGTTGATAGAGCAACTCGGCGGCCTGCTCGGTGTCGAGGGCAGGAAAGAGGTTCATGGCCCGATTCATATCGGCTCGCTCCGGCAAGATGCCGAAGTGTTTTCCGGTTTGCTGGTAGTACGCTTTCACCCGCTCCCGACTGATTGGAGACAGTGGGTTGTTGGCAAAACTGAAGCCATCGCTCAGCGCCGGGGGCAAGTCGAAAAAAGCCGTGGGAATGTCAGTGATCTGATTGCCGTCGAATCTGCCATTGCTCAGCCGTGGGTGATCCAGCAGACCGTCTGGCAGCTTCGTGATTCCCGTGTTTTCGAGATTGATGTAGCGCAACGAAGGTATCGTGTGTACCTCGGGCGCAGCGCCTAATCGGTTGCCTTGCAGGTCCAGGATAAGGAGTTCGGACAAGGGTGAAAATAGCGCTCGGCTGTCGGCGGGCAGAACAATGCCGCAGTTGCGCAGGATCAGATTTCGCAATCGTGGCATCGAGCGAATGGCGGGCGGCAGATTCGGCACATTCAGGTTTTGCATGTCGAGGTAAAACAGTTGCGGGAATTGCTGCAAAAACCCATCGACGGCGCCGGTGCGGGCGCTGCCATTGATGCTCAGCAAGGTGACATGACTGAAGTCTGCATTCAACACAGGCAGGTCGCCAATGATCGGCTCCCTGATCTGCAGCGTGTAACCGGTAGAGCTGCGTAGCTCCCTGCGCCAGCAGCGTTCAATGTCGACCCTGAGTCGCGCTCGGCTTTGCCTTGCAGCCCGCAGTTCAATCACCGTCAATGGAAGGCCGGTGTCGGGATTGTTCACGGGGATCCGGGTTTCCCAAAGCCGCAGGTCATCCTGAAGTTGACTGAGTTCACCCCTCAGACGGGTCAGTTCGTTTCTGATTGCTACCGGGTCCTGATTGAATCGGGTCGCAAAGTCTTCGGCCTCCTGAGTGGTGTAGCCGCGATAGATCACCTGAACAGGATCCAGTGGCTGGGGCTCTATGATTGCGCCCGGATGCACGTAGGCGTCAGGCAGACCGAATGTTGGCTGGCGACCGCCACGCCCGACCAGGCGCAGAGTATCCAGTTGCGGTTGCGGAGCCGGGGGCAGTGATATCGCTACGCGCAGATCCTCCCGAGCCAGTGGCCGGGCGCGGATCGCACTTTTCAGTTGTTCCGGCTGGCCAATCCGAATGTTCAGGGCCTGACGTTCGGTATCCGGCAGGGCGTACAGAATGCTGGAATAAATATCGGTGGCCGAATGCAGTTCCTGGCCGCGGTCGTCGAACGGCTGATAGAGGTCATCGGTTTGTCTGACCAGAATTTTTTGCACCGGCGCATCCACTCGCCCGGTGCTGTCGAGCACCTTGCCCTCATAGGCGCCGTCGCGAATTTCCAGGCGCACATCACCGCTCCAGCCAGGCACTTGCCTGAGGCTGTGCAGTACCAAAGTGTCGGTATCCGGATTACTCACCGAGCCCATCTCCAGTCCTTCATATGCGCGCGCGACGCGTACCTCTTCGCTGGCAATCTGGATAAGGTTTTGCTGGCGCTGGGGTAACTGCCCTTCACTGATCAGCAATAGCTCATCGCCGGTGGCGTTGTTGAGCAGTTCCTCCGTGATGCGCCGGGGGAGCGTTGGTTCATGCTGCGTAAGGCGGCTGATCAGCGGATCGTCGGGCGTTTCGAGAGCCTGGTAGCGTGCTTCGAACAGTGTCCCGCGTTGCGTTTTGGCATGGTGCAGCAGTTGCTTGCGCAAATGGCGGGTGCGGACCTCCAGTGTCAGATCCGGACCGGCGAAGTCTTCGCCCAGCAGCGCTTTGGCGTCCTGTTCATCCAGGGTTTGCAGCAGTGTCTTCAGGACATCGCCGTCCACCAGTCCGTCCGAGCGAATATCGGTGAGGGGAAGCGTTTCGTCTGCTGAGGACTGCCAGGTGACAGCCTGTTGTTGATCCATCAGGCGCAGGCGTTTGTTGCCAGGCCAGCGTCCGTAATCATTGAGCAGTTGCAGTTGCGTCAGCGGGTCGGCACTGCGTTGCTGTTCGGGCAACTCGCTGCCCATTTGCTCGATTAACAGTTGCAGATCCTGGTCGATCTTGAAGCGCGCAATACTGTCCGCCAGCAACGGCGGTAACGGCTCCTGGTCGACATGCATCTGACGAAGAGCGTTGTGGTCGAAGCCGCTGATCTGAAGGACTCGTTCACGTTGAACGGGTGAGAAGGACTCGACCGAGTGGCCAATCCGCCGCAACGCCGTGGGGGCGTCCCACTCCAGCGGCTGTTCGATCTCGGTGTGCCACGCACCGTCGCCGTTATGGCGTACCAGCGGCTTATAGGCGTCGGGTCGGGTTGGATGATCAATTCGATATTGGCCGGGAATCGGAGTTTCTTTGACGGCATAGTGGCCTTGATCAATGGGTAGCAATAGCTTGCCCTGATGTTCGTGCAGGCCCAGTCGCGAAGGGGATGAACCTGGCGTCGGCAGGTTTTTTTGCTGGTAGGCGGACAGATCCGGTTTCCAATAAAGGGTTTTGCCGTTGGGCATCTGTACCGGTTTGAAACTGTCGATGAAGGCGACTATTTCTTTGGGCAGCACGTTGCGGAACTCGCCCAGGGCAACAACACCGCCGGCGACAAATGCGCCGAGTTGAACCAGTGACTCAAGGCAGCCGAACAGGTGCGTCAGCGCTTCGGTGTTCTGGCCTTGCGTCCACTCGACAATGCCTTCGAACATTTCGTCGAGAAACTGGTAGGCCATGTACGCCATCATCATTTCGCCCAGAACCGGCACGAACGGCGCAATGATGAATGCGGCGGTCTGCACAATCGTCGAGGCGATGCCGACGAACGAATCCCACAGTGCCCAGCGCACTTTTGAATCGACTGTGGCGGTCGCGACGGCAATGACTTGGGCGTCATTGAGGATCTTGTTCAGTTTGCCTTGATAGAGGTGCTCCCATAACTCGCCGCTGATTGGCGTGGCGGCCAGTTGCAGGTCCGGTTTGTCGAATGGTTCGTCTCGCCACACCGGCTGCGGGCTGCCCGGCACGGGTTCGTGCCACGTCACCCGGCTCAGGCGAGCGTTCAGGCTGGAGAAGAAAAAGCCACGCTGTTCGTGGTTGACGAAGCGACTGAAGAATTTCTGATAGTCGCGTGAGCGCAGTTGCCGGGTCAGTTCGACTTCCAGCTCTGCTGAGGAGGCGTATTCCTTGATCGGATGTTCAGGGTCATCCGGCACCCAGGCCACCACCCGCGCCACGTTTTGCGGTTCATCTGCCGGCGGGGCGAACACCGCGATGCCGGTGAGTGGGGCCTCCATCATCGTCAGGCTGTTACACAGCAGGGACTGGCCATTGATCCGCAGGTGCGGTACGCCTTCGGCCAGTGCGGTGATCGTACGAAAGTAGCCCTCGCTGATATCGTCGTTCATGCGGGCGAGTTGCAGGGCGGCTTTCAGGGCGGCTTGCTGGCTCTTGTCGACCTTGAGGCGCAACGCCGAGGCTTTCGCTTCATCGCCAAACCCCAGATGGTCTTCCAGCCAGGTTTTGTACTGCGCGCCGATATCCAGCGTTCGGCAGAGCCGGGTGAATGCGGCGATGCTCAGCGTTTGCTTGATCGCAGGCAGGGTGTCGAACTGGCCGGTCGCCGAGGGTTGGGTGATGAAGGTGGAATCGGCTTCATAGGCATCGTCCTCGGTTTCCTTCTCCTCGAAGTTATGCAGCGCGGCGTCCAGTAGCGACACCGTCCAGGTGCGGGCGCCGGTCTTGATCGAAAACAGTGGCGTGGTGGCCGGGATGTACAGGTGCAGGTACGTGGTTCTGACGTCCAGATCCAGAGCGAACTGTTCTTTCAACGCGGCTTTGAGCAGGGGCTCGGCGAAGGTGCTGGCGTCCTGGAAATGTTCGAGCTGTTGGTCGACATCGTTTTGGGCGGTCCAGTGCGCGGCATTGAGCGCCTTCAGCGCCTGATGGTGGGCGACCGATACCGCTCGCAGCCTGGAGGGCAGTGCGGGTTGCGTGGTCTTGAGGGCGTTGCGCCTGGCCGCCGAAGCGTTGCCCAACCAGTCGGGCATGCTGGCTTTGAGGTGCAGGTAATGGACGTCGGGCTGCTGTGAATCGACGTTGTGACTGGTGGCGGTGTGCTGCTCGTCGGTCGGATGCATCGGGCCAATCCTTGGCGTTTGAAAGCGCCAATCAAATCAGAGCGATGCACCGTCGGTGCGGTACATATTTATACCGGTGGGAAGGTCTTGAGTTGATATCCTTGCCCGCCTGCCGCAAATCGGCAGCGCCGGTTTAAACTGCGCCTTTGCGACGCTATATGTCGCATTGCCGTAAACCCGGGAAAATCCGGGGTTTGCGCTATAAGAAGTTGTCGCTTGGCGGCAAGGCCGGGCTGAAAACTGTCCTTACAATCCCCCCATCGCTCG
>NZ_JBIUWI010000088.1:0-17288 GCF_044743385.1 Pseudomonas sp. NPDC087639
GATCTGGTGGTTCTGAACCACCAGATCGACCCGGCCCTGATGAAGCTGATCGGCGACGAATTCGCCTCGCTGTTCAAGGATTCGGGCATCACCAAGATCGTCACCATCGAAGCCTCGGGCATTGCCCCGGCGATCATGACCGGTCTGAACCTCGGCGTGCCGGTGATCTTCGCCCGCAAGCAACAGTCCCTGACCCTGACCGAAAACCTGCTGTCGGCGACCGTTTATTCGTTCACCAAAAAGACCGAAAGCACCGTGGCCATCTCCCCGCGTCACCTGACCAGCAGCGACCGCGTGCTGATCATCGACGACTTTTTGGCCAACGGTAAGGCGTCCCAGGCGCTGATCTCGATCATCAAGCAGGCTGGCGCCACCGTCGCCGGCCTGGGCATCGTCATCGAGAAATCGTTCCAGGGCGGCCGCGCCGAGCTGGATTCGCAGGGTTACCGCGTTGAATCGCTGGCGCGCGTCAAATCGCTGAAGGATGGCGTTGTAACCTTCATCGAATAAACCCCGCATTACCCCTGTAGGAGTGAGCCTGCTCGCGATCGCTTAGTGTCAATCAACCATTTCGGTGACTGATACACCGCTATCGCGAGTAGGCTCACTCCTACCGTTGTTTTGGGGTGGGCAGTTATTGCGCGGTGGCCTTCAGGCCGGTGAGCAGCAGGCGTTGGAACAAGTCTTCCTTCAGGCCCTCTGGATTCGTCAGCTGCATCCGCTCCAGATGCTCCGGATAAAACGAAGCTTCCGGCGCATCCAGCGCTGCCTTGCCCAACTCCAGAATCTCGGTCAGCTTGAACTTGCTCTTGAGCCAGTTCAGCGCTCGCAACACATCCCGCTCGATCACCGTGAAATCACAGCCCAGCGGATATTCCGGAAACAGGTTCGGATGCCGCGCGGCAATCGCCTGCAAGCGTTGCGGCGTGTTCTCGGCAAAACGCGGATCGATGCGGAAATCCTTCGGCAGTTTGCCAACCTTCTGCGCCTGCTCGATCAGCCCCGGCTGGAAGCGTGAGTCGCTGATATTCAACAATGCCTCGATCACCGCCGCGTCGGTTTTGCCGCGCAGATCGGCAATGCCGTACTCGGTGACAACGATGTCGCGCAGGTGCCTCGGGATCGTGCAATGGCCGTATTCCCAGACGATGTTCGAACTGACGTCACCGCCGGATTCGCGCCAACTGCGCAGGATCAGAACGGAGCGCGCATCGTGCAGCGCATGGCCCTGGGCAACAAAGTTGTACTGCCCGCCGACGCCGCTGAGCACCCGCCCGTCTTCCAGTTGGTCCGCCACGCCTGCGCCAAGCAACGTCATGGTGAACACGGTGTTGATGAAACGTGCATCAAGGCGCTGCAAGCGCTTCAACTCTTCCTGACCGTACAGCTCGTTGATGTAGCTGATGCGGGTCATGTTGAATTCGAGGCGTTTGTCCTGCGGCAGCTCACGCAGGCGCTCGTAAAAACTGCGCGGGCCGAGGAAGAAACCGCCGTGCACCGAGATGCCGTCAGTCTGCGCGGCCTCGTCGAGGGTGCCGGCGTTGGCCTGTTCCTGAGTCGGCACGTCGGGGTAAACCTTGCGCCGGATAATCCCTGCATCCGCCAGCACCAGAAGGCCGTTGACGAACATTTCGCTGCAACCGTAAAGCCCTTTGGCGAACGGCGCGGTGCCGCCCTCGCGTTCGATCAGTTGCGCCCACTGGCTGAGGTTCACGTCGGCGAGTAACGCTTGATACCCGGCGTTATCGGCTTGGCGCGCCAGCAATGCGGCGGTCAGCGCATCGCCCATCGAGCCGATGCCGATCTGCAACGTACCGCCATCGCGCACCAGGGTGCTGGCGTGCAGACCGATGAAATGGTCTTGAAAACCGACCGGCATATTCGGCGTGGAAAACAGCGTGCTGCTGTCCTTTTCGTCGATCAGCAAGTCGAAGGTGTCGATATCGACTTCAGCATCGCCGGGCATGTACGGCAGATCGGTGTGCACCTGGCCGACCAGCAGAATGGTCTCCCCGGCGTCACGGCGCTTGGCGATCATCGGCAACAGGTCGAGGGTGATGTCCGGATTGCAGCTCAGGCTCAGACGGTCGGGATGTTCGCTGCTGCTGGCGAGCAGTTGCGCCACGAGATTCAGACCGGCGGCGTTGATATCGCGGGCGGCGTGGCTGTAATTGCTGCTGACGTAATCCTGCTGGGCCGGCGCGCTGTGAAGCAGGCTGCCGGGCTGCATGAAGAACTGCTGAATGCGGATGTTGGCGGGCAGGGTGTCGCGTTGCAGGTCGGCGAGGAAATCGAACTCCGGGTAATCGCCGAAGACGCGCTCGACGAAAGGCTCGATAAAGCGTTTCTGCAAACCGTCGCCAAGATTTGGCCGGCCGAGGCACAGAGCGGTGTACATCGTCAGTTGCCGCTCAGGCAGCTCTTTGACGCGCCGGTACAGCGCGTTGACAAAGTGGTTGGGTTTGCCCAACCCCAGCGGCAAGCCCATGTGGATATGCGCCGGCAACCGCGCGAGCACGTCGTCCACTGCCTGTTCGATCGAACACAACTGCACCATCTGAAGCCTCCCGCCCGTTCCGTGAATAGAGGTAGACCGAGATTGCCTCGACTTTGCTGCAATGAACAGCTTCAGAGTGAATGGTCGCTGTTCTTGAAATGTTTCCGACTCGAATTTGTTGCCCTCACCCTAGCCCTCTCCCGGAGGGAGAGGGGACTGAATGGGGGATATTGGGGAGATACGCCGACTTGAAACAGCTTTGCTGAATCCATAATCGCTAAGGTCTTTCAGGTCGATGGATAGCGAAAGACAATTCGGTCGGCCCCCTCTCCCTCCGGGAGAGGGCTGGGGTGAGGGGCTCTTGAATCGCGCCCACAAAAAAACCGTCCGAAGACGGTTTTTTTCGTCAGAAGCGCGCCTTACTTCAGGCCGGACATCTTCTCGATTGCGCCCTTCAGATCGGCGTCGGTGCAATCGGCACAGGTGCCTTTTGGCGGCATGGCGTTGATGCCGGTGATGGCCTTGGCCAGGATGCCGTCGAGGCCGCCCTGGTGATCGGCACGTTCTTTCCAGGCGGCGGTGTCACCGATTTTCGGCGCGCCCAACAGACCGGTGCCATGGCAAGCGTTGCAATGTTTGGCAATCACTTCGTCCGGGGTTTTCGCACCGCCGCCACCGCCGGCGGTCGCTACCACTTCCATCCCTTTGCATTCCTGACCCTGAACGCACACCTGGCCGACAGGCTCAAGGCGTTTGGCAATGTCGTCATTCGTCGCAGCTTGAGCGCTGACAGCCCAGAGGGCCAGTACGGTTGCTGGTGCGGCCAGCATTTTCATAATTAGGTTCACGCGTTCACCCTCAATGGTGGCTATTCACGCCTGCGGCCACGGTTCGCAGGCGGGCGCAAGTATAGCGGGTAGCCCGCCACTCTGAAACAACCCCATAGACAAAGGGGTTATACCGCGCTGTGGAAAAACGGTTCGGATGCCTTCGCCGTTATGGCTTGGCGTCTCTTTGTTTAAAAATTTGCCGGTGTTGCTGCGCTGATTAGCCGCGCCGGTGTATCGAACGGATTACGGAAGCGATGCGGCTTGGTACTTTCAAAATAGTAGCTGTCGCCAGCTTCGAGAATAAAAGTTTCCACACCCACCACCAGTTCCAGACGACCTTCCACCAGAATCCCGGTTTCCTCGCCCTCATGGGTAAGCATTTCTTCGCCAGTATCGGCGCCCGGCGGGTAGATTTCGTTGAGGAACGCGATGGCCCGGCTCGGGTGCGCGCGGCCGACCAGTTTCATGGTCACGGCGCCGTCGGAAATGTCGATCAGCTCGTTGGCCTTGTAGACGATCTGGGTCGGTTTTTCCGGCAGGATTTCTTCGGAAAAGAACTCGACCCTGGACCTGGGAATCCCGCCCAGAACCTTCCTCAGCGACCTGATCGAAGGGCTGACGCTATTCTTTTCGATCATCGAAATGGTGCTGTTGGTGACGCCCGCGCGCTTGGCGAGTTCACGCTGGGAAAGCCCTTTGAGCTTGCGGATCGATTGCAGTCGTTCACCGACGTCCAAGGCTGGAGCCTCCTGATATTGTAGAAATATTGAGCGTTATCATGGCGACAGCGTTCAGTATTTACAACACATGGGCTCCGTAGCGGCCTCAAGCCTCGGAATAGAGCCTTGGCACTCGACGCAGGTTGCAGAAAATCTGATACGGAATGGTGTCCGCCCACTTCGCCACTTCGCTGGCGAGGATGTTTTTGCCCCACAGCTCGACGGTCGAACCCAATCCGGCTTCCGGTACATCGGTCAGGTCGATGCAGAGCATGTCCATCGACACGCGGCCGATGATGCGACTGCGTTGGCCGGCCACCAGTACCGGCGTACCGGTTGGTGCCTGGCGCGGGTAGCCATCCGCGTATCCCATGGCAACCACGCCGATGCGCATCGGTTTGTCGGTGATGAATTTGGCACCGTAGCCAACGGGCTCACCGGCGGGCAATTCGCGTACGCAGATGACTTTCGATTCGAGCGTCATCACCGGTTGCAGGCGCTCGGCCACGGCGCTGGCTTCTTCGAACGGCGTCGCGCCGTAAAGCATGATCCCCGGACGCACCCAATCGCTATGAATTTGCGGCCAACCAAGCACGGCCGGCGAGTTGCGCAGACTGACCTCGGCGGCCAAACCCTGACGCGCCGCTTCAAATACCGCCACCTGATCGGCGCTGCTCTGCTCGTGCAATTCATCGGCACGGGCGAAGTGACTCATCAGCACGATCTTCGCCACTTTGCCGCTGGCCAGCAGCCGTTGATACGCCGCTGGATAATCTTTCGGATGCAGACCGACGCGATGCATGCCCGAATCAAGCTTAAGCCACACGGTGATTGGCTTGCTCAGCGCCGCCTGCTCGATCGCTTCGAGCTGCCACAGCGAATGCACCACACACCAGAAATCATGCTCGACGATCAGCGCCAGCTCATCGGCCTCGAAAATCCCTTCAAGCAACAACACCGGAGCCTTGATGCCGGCAGCACGCAGTTCCAACGCTTCTTCGATGCAGGCCACGGCAAAACCGTCAGCCTCGGCTTCCAGCGCCTGGGCACAACGCACGGCACCATGGCCGTAAGCATCGGCCTTGATCACTGCCAGCGCCTTGGCACCGGTGACTTCGCGGGCAATTCGGTAGTTGTGACGCAGGGCTTGGAGGTCGATCAGGGCACGGGCAGGACGCATGGCGGCAGACTTCTAGGCGGTCATGGGAAGAAAAACCGGCGCTGGCTGACGGCGTGAACCGCCAACAGCACCGGGAGAGGGATCATTACAAAAGGTTTACGGCAGCGCGGCAACGATAGAGATTTCCACCAGAATGCTCGGCTTGGCCATCTTCGCTTCCACAGTAGCGCGGGCTGGGGCGGCGCCTTTGGGCAGCCACTGATCCCACACCGAGTTCATCCCGGCGAAGTGCGCCTCGATGTTGTTCAGGTAGATCGTCGCCGAGAGCAAATGCTGTTTGTCCGTCCCGGCCAGATCCAGCAAGCGCTCGATATTGGCGAGCACTTCGCGGGTCTGCTGCTCAACCCCGGCGTCGAAGTCGTCACCGACCTGCCCGGACAGGTACACCATACCGTTGTGGCTGACGATCTGACTCATGCGCTCATTGGTGAGCTGGCGCTGGATTGCCATGTTTTGCGGACTCCTGTGGCTTGTTGCCGTAACGGGAAATATCGAGGCCTTCGGCGCTGATCTGCGGCTTTTTCTTCGCCATCAGGTCAGCCAGCAAACGACCGGAACCGCACGCCATGGTCCAACCGAGCGTGCCGTGACCGGTGTTGAGGAACAGGTTCTTGAAAGGCGTAGCGCCCACGATCGGCGTGCCGTCCGGGGTAGTCGGACGCAGGCCGGTCCAGAAACTCGCCTCGGCCAGATTGCCGCCCTGAGGATAAAGGTCGTTGACGATCATCTCCAGGGTTTCGCGCCGACGCGGATTAAGCGACAGGTCAAAACCGGCGATTTCGGCCATGCCGCCCACGCGGATGCGGTTGTCGAAACGGGTGATCGCGACCTTGTAGGTCTCGTCGAGAATGGTCGACGTCGGGGCCATGTCCGGGTTGGTGATCGGCACGGTCAGCGAGTAACCCTTGAGCGGATACACCGGGGCTTTGATGCCCAGCGGCTTGAGCAATTGCGGTGAGTAGCTGCCGAGGGCCAGCACGTAGCGGTCGGCGGTTTCCAGCTTGCCGTCGATCCATACGCCGTTGATACGATCACCGGCGTAGTCGAGCTTTTGGATGTCCTGGCCAAAACGGAATTCAACGCCCAGTTTCACCGCCATTTCGGCGAGACGGGTGGTGAAGATCTGGCAGTCGCCGGTCTGGTCGTTCGGCAGGCGCAGGGCACCGGCGAGGATGTCGGTGACGCCAGCCAGAGCTGGCTCGACCCGGGCAATGCCGGCGCGGTCGAGGAGTTCAAATGGCACACCGGATTCTTTCAGTACGGCGATGTCTTTGGCGGCGTTATCCAGTTGCGCCTGGGTACGGAACAACTGAGTGGTGCCGAGGCTGCGGCCTTCGTAGGCGATGCCGGTTTCCGCGCGCAATTCGTCGAGGCAGTCGCGGCTGTACTCGGACAGACGCACCATGCGCTCCTTGTTCACCGCGTAACGGCTGGCGGTGCAGTTGCGCAGCATCTGCGCCATCCACAGGTATTGATCGATGTCAGCGGTGGCCTTGATCGCCAGCGGGGCGTGGCGTTGCAGCAGCCACTTGATGGCCTTGAGCGGCACGCCCGGCGCGGCCCACGGCGAGGCATAGCCCGGCGAAACCTGGCCGGCGTTGGCGAAACTGGTCTCCATGGCCGCGGCAGGCTGCCGGTCGACCACCACCACTTCAAACCCGGCACGGGCCAGATAATAAGCACTGGCGGTACCGATGACGCCGCTACCCAAGACCATAACGCGCATTTTTGTATCCCTCGTCGCGGCGGATCGCCGACGTGTTGTCAGAGCAATGATGCGCGCAGTGTAAAAAATAAATGCCAGTGCTTTTCACTATATAAGCGCCTATATTTGGCGACAATTCTCGGCAAAAACCCTTTTCACGGAGGCGCATCCCCTATGCGTACCAACACTCAGACCAAACGTGAGCTGGACAAGATCGACCGCAATATCTTGCGGATCCTGCAGGCAGACGGGCGGATTTCCTTTACCGAACTCGGGGAAAAGGTCGGTCTCTCCACCACGCCGTGCACCGAGCGGGTGCGCAGACTGGAGCGCGAGGGGATCATCATGGGCTACAACGCCCGGCTCAATCCGCAGCACTTGAAGGGTAGTCTCTTGGTGTTCGTCGAGATCAGCCTCGACTACAAATCCGGCGACACTTTCGAAGAGTTCCGACGCGCGGTGCTGAAATTGCCTCACGTGCTGGAGTGTCACTTGGTATCAGGGGATTTCGACTATCTGGTGAAGGCGCGGATTTCCGAGATGGCCTCGTACCGCAAGCTGCTGGGCGACATCCTGCTCAAGCTGCCGCATGTGCGCGAGTCAAAGAGCTATATCGTGATGGAAGAGGTGAAGGAGAGTCTGAGCTTACCTATTCCAGACTGAAGATTGGTGGCGCTCCATTCGCGAGCAGGCTCGCTCCCACAGAGGAATGCATTCCAAATGTGGGAGCGAGCCTGCTCGCGAACGCCGCAACTCGGTCAGGAGTGAACCAGCTAAACCAACACCTGCCGATTCGCCGCCATGTACTCGAAGATTTGCTTTTCAGCACGCGGATGAATCAGCTCCACCGGCCCCCGCCCATTCGGGCAAGGCAACGTCTTCGTCGTCCCGAACAACCGGCAAATCAGTGGCCGCTCGCCATACACCGTGCAGCCATTCGGTCCCAAGTGCACACAGTTCAGCGCCTCCATCGCCGCATCCTGCTCGGCGCGGGTCTTGCGCGGCAGGCGCGCCATCTCCTCGGGCGAAGTGGTTACCGGCCCGCAGCAGTCGTGGCAGCCCGGCACGCAATCGAACGTGGGGATCTGCTGGCGCAGGGTGCGGATTTTTTCGCTGTTGCAGCTCATCGAAGCGGTGACCAAGGTGAAATAGGCCGCAATTGTGCCGCAAAAGCCGTGATCCAGACACTGCAGGCCGACCAGTGTTGCCCGACCTCGCGCGAGCGGCTTATGCTCCGTCAAATTTTTTCGACACTTACCGTTGGATGATACTCATGCCTCACGTTGCCTCTTACTACGCCGCCAGCAGCCTGCCGCAACCGGATCATCCGCTGCTGCAAGGTGAAGTGATTGCCGACGTGTGCGTGGTCGGCGGCGGGTTTTCGGGGCTGAACACCGCGCTGGAACTGGCCGAACGCGGCCTCAGCGTGGTGTTGCTGGAGGCGCACAAGATCGGTTGGGGCGCCAGCGGTCGCAATGGCGGACAACTGATTCGCGGGGTCGGCCATGGCCTCGATCAGTTCGCCAACATCATCGGTGCCGACGGCGTGCGGCAGATGAAACTCATGGGCCTGGAAGCGGTGGAAATCGTCCGCCAGCGGGTCGAGCGGTTTCAGATTGCCTGCGATCTGATCTGGGGCTATTGCGACCTCGCCAACAAACCTGCCGACCTTGAAGGGTTTGCCGAAGATGCCGAGGAGCTGCGCGGCCTCGGTTATCGCTATGAAACCCGCTTGCTGCAAGCCAATGAAATGCACACCGTAGTCGGTTCCAAGCGCTATGTGGGCGGCTTGATCGACATGGGTTCCGGGCATCTGCATCCACTGAATCTGGCACTGGGTGAAGCGGCCGCAGCGCAGCAACTGGGAGTCAAACTGTTCGAGCATTCAGCAGTCACCCGCATCGACTACGGCCCCGAAGTGAAGGTCCATACAGCGCAGGGTTCGGTACGCGCCAAGACGCTGGTGCTGGGCTGCAACGCTTACCTCAATGATCTCAACCCGCAACTCAGCGGCAAGGTGCTGCCAGCGGGCAGCTACATCATCGCCACCGAGCCTTTGAGCGAAGAACAGGCGCACAACCTTTTGCCCCAGAACATGGCGGTCTGTGACCAGCGGGTAGCGCTGGACTACTACCGACTCTCGGCGGATCGGCGTTTGCTGTTCGGTGGCGCCTGCCATTATTCGGGGCGGGATCCGAAGGACATCGCCGCGTACATGCAACCGAAAATGGTCGAAGTCTTTCCGCAACTGGCCGGGGTGAAGATTGATTACCAGTGGGGCGGGATGATTGGCATCGGCGCCAATCGCCTTCCGCAGATTGGCCGGCTCAATGATCAGCCGAATGTGTATTACGCCCAGGCTTATTCCGGCCATGGCGTGAATGCCACGCATCTGGCGGGCCAGTTGCTCGCCGAGGCGATCAGTGGGCAGCAAAGCGGTGGCTTTGATCTGTTTGCCAAGGTGCCGCACATCACCTTCCCGGGCGGCAAACATTTGCGCTCGCCGTTGTTGGCGTTGGGGATGTTGTGGCATCGGCTTAAAGAGTTGGTCTGATGGATATGTGCCGCCTTCCATGATCGTTCCCACGCAGAGCGTGGGAACGATCAGTTGCAGTCAGATCCGCCAGAACGGTTTCAACCCCTCCTCCAGCGCTTGCTCACGCGTCAACCCGACATCCTTGAGCTGATCAGCCGTCAACCCCAACAACGCCTTGCGCGTGTGCAGACGATGCCAGATCAGGCCCCAGCGGCTCAGTCCGGATGGCGCGTTGCGCATGGCCGAATTCCACGCACTGTCCTCCTGCCCTGCCGCCAATTCCTGACTGTGTAACGTCAGCCGCACATCGCTCAAGCCGTTCATTTTTGTCGCTCCTGTTTACTTGGGTAGCCAGAGATTCCATGATGCGCGGGCCGGCAAAAGCATTACAGATTCAACCAATCTGTATTAACTCCATACAGATTTGCTGTTTCTGCTACTGAATTGTCGATTTACGCCGCATCTGTACTGGTTTTTCGAATCACCTGCATCGAGGCAGTGCCATGACGCTTTATGTGAACCTCGCCGAACTGCTCGGCACGCGCATCGAACAAGGCTTCTATCGTCCTGGTGACAGGCTGCCGTCGGTGCGCGCCTTGAGCGTAGAACATGGCGTCAGCCTCAGCACGGTGCAGCAGGCTTATCGCATGCTCGAGGACAGCGGCCTGGCCACGCCGAAACCCAAGTCGGGGTATTTCGTGCCGGTCGGTCGCGAACTGCCGGAGCTGCCCGCCATCGGGCGTCCGGCGCAGCGGCCGGTGGAAATTTCGCAGTGGGATCAGGTGCTGGAGCTGATTCGCGCGGTGCCGCGCAAGGATGTGGTGCAACTCGGTCGCGGCATGCCCGACGTCACCTCGCCGACCATGAAACCGCTGCTGCGCGGGCTGGCGCGCATCAGTCGCCGCCAGGACATGCCCGGTCTGTATTACGACAACATTCACGGCACCCTCGAACTGCGCGAACAGATCGCCCGGCTGATGCTCGATTCCGGCTGCCAGTTGAGCGCCGCCGACCTGGTCGTCACCACCGGCTGTCACGAAGCGCTGTCGACCAGCATCCACGCGATCTGCGAGCCGGGCGACATCGTCGCGGTGGATTCGCCGAGCTTTCACGGTGCCATGCAGACGCTCAAGGGGCTGGGCATGAAAGCCCTGGAAATCCCCACTGACCCGCTCACCGGCATCAGCCTCGAAGCGCTGGAACTGGCGCTGGAGCAATGGCCAATCAAAGTCATCCAGCTCACGCCCAACTGCAACAACCCACTCGGCTACATCATGCCGGAAGCACGTAAACGCGCCCTGCTCAACCTGGCTCAGCGTTTCGACGTGGCGATCATCGAGGACGATGTGTACGGCGAACTGGCCTACACCTACCCGCGCCCGCGCACGATCAAATCCTTCGACGAAGACGGCCGCGTGCTGCTGTGCAGTTCGTTTTCCAAGACCCTCGCGCCGGGGCTGCGCATTGGCTGGGTCGCACCGGGGCGTTATCTGGAACGGGTGCTGCACATGAAATACATCAGCACCGGCTCTACCGCGCCGCAACCACAGATCGCCATTGCCGAATTTCTCAAGTCAGGTCATTTCGAACCTCATTTGCGGCGGATGCGCACGCAATACCAGCGCAATCGCGACATGATGATCGACTGGGTCACGCGCTACTTCCCTGCTGGCACCCGCGCCAGTCGTCCACAGGGCAGTTTCATGCTGTGGGTTGAATTGCCGGAGGGTTTCGACACCCTGAAACTCAATCGTGCGCTGCACGATCAAGGCGTACAGATTGCCGTCGGCAGCATCTTTTCCGCCTCGGGCAAGTACCGCAATTGCCTGCGGATGAACTACGCTGCCAAACCGACACCGCTGATAGAAGAGGCGGTACGCAAGGTCGGCGCGGCAGCAATCAAACTGCTGGCCGAAGCCGACTGACCTTTTTCCAGTGACCAGCATCCAAATGCCACCTGCCGCCAACCGGAACGATCCTACGTGAGCCTCAGACAGCCCCTACTCGCTTTGTTGATGCTCACCGCGCTTCTGAGCGGCTGCGCCAGTCTCAATGTGCCGCGCGAACCGAGTCAGGCATTGCCCGCCTCCGACTCAAGTTTCGGCCGCTCGATCCAGGCTCAGGCCACGCCGTATCAGGGCCGTTCCGGTTTTCGCCTGCTGTCCAACAGCACCGAGGCGTTCACCGCCCGCGCCGAGCTGATCCGCAACGCGCAGAGCAGCCTCGACTTGCAGTACTACATCGTTCACGACGGCGTCAGCACACGGATGCTGGTGGAGGAACTGCTTAAGGCTGCCGACCGTGGCGTGCGGGTGCGAATCCTGCTCGACGACACCACCAGCGACGGCCTCGACCAGATCATTGCCACGCTGGCAGCGCATCCGCAGATTCAGATCCGCCTGTTCAATCCGCTGCATCTGGGGCGCAGCACGGGCGTGACCCGGGCGGCCGGTCGCCTGTTAAACCTGTCGCTGCAACACCGGCGAATGCACAACAAGCTGTGGCTGGCGGACAACAGCGTGGCCATCGTCGGCGGGCGCAATCTGGGCGACGAGTATTTCGATGCCGAACCGAATTTGAATTTCACCGATATCGACATGCTCAGCGTGGGGCCGGTGGCCGAACAACTCGGGCACAGCTTCGACCAGTACTGGAACAGTGCCCTGAGCAAACCCATCGAAGAATTCCTCTCCAGCAAACCCTCGGCCAGGGATTTGCAGAACACCCGCACGCGCCTGGAGGAATCACTGGAAGAAACCCGCAAGCAGAATCATGCGCTGTATCAGCAGTTGATGACCTTCAAAACCGAACCGCGCATGGACATCTGGCGCAAAGAGCTGATCTGGGCCTGGAGTCAGGCGCTGTGGGATGCACCGAGCAAGGTGCTGGCCAAGGGTGAACCTGATCCCCAGTTGCTGCTGACCACACAACTGGCGCCGGAACTCACGGGCGTCAGCAAAGAGCTGATCATGATCTCGGCCTATTTCGTGCCGGGCCAGCCGGGGCTGGTGTACCTGACCGGACGTGCCGATGCCGGTGTGTCGGTGAAACTGCTGACCAATTCACTGGAAGCCACCGATGTGCCAGCCGTGCACGGCGGTTATGCGCCTTATCGCAAGGCATTGCTGGAACACGGTGTGAAACTGTTCGAACTGCGCCGCCAGCCCGGTGATGGTGGTGGTAGCGGCCCGCATATTTTTTACGGCAAGTCGTTTCGCGGGTCGGATTCCAGCCTGCACAGCAAGGCGATGATCTTTGATCGGCAGAAGTCGTTTATCGGCTCATTCAACTTCGACCCGCGCTCAGTGCTGTGGAACACCGAAGTCGGCGTGCTGGTGGACAGCCCTGAACTGGCCACGCACGTGCGCGAACTGGCCCTGCAAGGCATGGCGCCGGCGCTGAGTTACGAGGCGAAGCTTGAGAATGGGCAGATCGTCTGGGTAACCGAGGACAACGGCCAACTGCACACGCTGGCCAAAGAACCGGGGAGTTGGTGGCGACGCTTCAATGCGTGGTTCAGCACTACCGTGGGCCTGGAGCGGATGTTGTAGCCCCGGCGAGAGCTATTCAGGCAGGCTCGGCCTCTGTGCCGAACGCACCTTGACGCGACAGCAGAATCACCAGCCCGAATGCCCCGGCCGCCATCAGCCACGGCAGCGCATGCCCGCTGATCCACTGACTGCCCGCCCCCGCCGCCAAAGGCCCGACCAGACAACCCACACCCCACAACTGCGCAATATGTGCATTGGCTCGCACCAGCGCATCGTCGCGATATCGCTCACCGATGAGGATCAGCGACAAAGTGAACAAGCCACCGGCACTGGCGCCGAACAGCACCCACAACGGCCAGATCAGCAAAGTATCGATCAGCATGGGAATCGCCAGACTCGACAGCATCAACACCACCGCGCAGCCGGTAAACAGCGTGCGCCGCGACAGATAATCGGCCAGTGCGCCAATCGGTAATTGCAGCAACGCATCCCCCACGACCACGGTGCTGACCATCGCCAGGGCGATCTCTGCAGTAAAACCCTGCTGCAGGCAATACACCGGAAGCAGCGTCAGGATCATCGCCTCGAACGCGGCAAACAACGACACCGCCCAGGCAATCGCCGGCAGCTCGCGTGCAAAATTCCACAGGTCGCGGAAGGTCACGCTGCTCGCTTCACTGCTTGGCGCACCGCTGCGTCCCAGCAAGAGCAAGGGCGAAACCAGCAACAAACCGACTCCCACCCAGAAACCATAGTCATGCTCGGTGCCGAGCGCACCCAACAGCAGCGGGCCCGACAGTTGGCTCAACGCATAACTGCTGCCATACAACGCCACCAGTCGGCCGCGCCACTGCTCGACCACCAGTTGATTGATCCAGCTCTCGCCGAGGATGAAGACGATGGTCAGGATCACACCGATCATCAGCCGTAGCACCAGCCAGATCGGATAGCTCGGCAACAACGCCAGCAGCCCGATCGACAGCGCGCCGGCCCACAAGCACAGGCGCATCAGGTTCGCCGTGCCGAAACGCGCAGCCAGATGACTGGAAATCTTCGCGCCCAACAGCACACCAATCGCCGGCATCGCCGCCATCACGCCAATGGCGAAGGACCCGTAACCCCAACCCTCCAGACGCAACGACACCAACGGCATGCTGACCCCCAGGGCCAGGCCGACACTCAAGACAGACGCCAACACGGCGAAATACGTCGCCCACCGCATGTTCCACGCTCCTGTGGATAATTCTTTTGAGGACCAAACAAATGTGGGAGCGAGCCTATGTGGCGAGGGGATTTATCCCCGATGGGTCGCGCAGCGGCCCCAAAACCTGAACTCGCGGCGTATCAGCTACACCGCATTTACTGGTTTTGCGACTGCTTCGCAGCCGATCGGGGATAAATCCCCTCACCACAAAGGCTCGCTCCCACAGGGGATCTGCTTCGTCTGGAAGGCCTGCTCGTGACAGGCCTTCGTTAACGACTTACAGCTTGATCCACGTCGCCTTCAGCTCGGTGTATTTGTCGAACGCGTGCAGCGACTTGTCGCGACCGTTACCCGACTGCTTGAAGCCGCCGAAGGGTGCAGTCATGTCACCGCCATCGTACTGATTGACCCACACGCTGCCGGCGCGCAGTGCCTTGGCAGTCAGGTGCGCCTTGGAAATGTCCTGCGTCCACACTGCTGCGGCCAAGCCATAAGGCGTGTCGTTGGCGATCTGGATCGCCTCTTCGGCGGTATCGAAAGCGATAACCGACAGCACCGGGCCGAAGATCTCTTCCTGAGCGATCTTCATCGCGTTGCTCACACCGTCGAAAATCGTTGGCTCAACGTAAGTGCCGCCGGTTTCCTGAAGAATGCGCTTGCCGCCAGCGACCAGTTTGGCGCCATCGGTATGCCCGGATTCGATATACGACAGCACGGTGTTCATCTGCTGGGTATCGACCAGCGCACCGACGTTGGTTGCCGGATCGAGGGGATTGCCCGGTTTCCAGGATTTCAGCGCCTCGATGACCATCGGCAGGAATTTGTCCTTGATCGAACGCTCGACCAGCAGACGCGAACCGGCGGTGCACACTTCGCCCTGGTTGAAGGCGATGGCGCTGGCAGCGGATTCGGCGGCGGCTTGCAGATCCGGCGCATCGGCAAAGACGATGTTCGGGCTCTTGCCACCGGCCTCCAGCCACACGCGTTTCATGTTCGATTCGCCGGAGTAGATCATCAGTTGCTTGGCAATCTTGGTCGAACCGGTGAACACCAGGGTATCGACATCGTTGTGCAGGGCCAACGCCTTGCCGACGGTGTGGCCGTAGCCCGGCAGCACGTTGAGCACGCCTTTCGGGATACCGGCTTCAACGGCCAGTGCCGCGATACGGATGGCGGTCAGCGGGGATTTTTCCGACGGTTTGAGGATCACCGAGTTACCGGTCGACAGCGCCGGGCCGAGTTTCCAGCAAGCCATCATCAGCGGGAAGTTCCACGGCACGATGGCGCCAACCACGCCCACTGGCTCGCGAGTCACCAGACCCAGTTGATCGTGCGGGGTGGCCGCTACTTCATCGTAGATCTTGTCGATTGCCTCACCGCTCCAGCTCAGCGCTTGTGCCGCGCCCGGAACGTCGATGTACAGCGAATCGCTGATCGGCTTGCCCATGTCGAGGGTTTCGAGCAGGGCCAGTTCTTCGGCGTGCTGCTTGAGCAGGCTGGCGAAGCGAATCATGGTGGCTTTGCGTTTGGTCGGCGCCAGGCGCGACCAGACGCCGGAATTGAAGGTGGCGCGGGCGTTTTCCACGGCGCGCTGGGCGTCGGCGGCATCACAGCTGGCAATCTTGCCCAGCAGACGGCCATCGACCGGGCTGATGCACTCGAAAGTCTCACCGGAGACGGCGTCGGTGTATTCGCCATTGAGGTAGGCGCGGCCTTCGATCTTCAAATCGCGGGCGCGTTGTTCCCAGTCGGCACGAGTCAGGGTGGTCATTTAAGTGTCCTCCTCTTGTTGAATACGAGCGCCGCGCGATCGTCGCCAGCGTCCTCAGGAATTCTGCCTGGCCAGCCTGCTTTTCGGCCCAAGGCACCCGCCACCCTAAACCAGCGGCCGGGGTTGTTTCAATATATTTGACATAAGCGCGCTATACGGCCTTGCGGTGTTCAATTTAATAAACATAGACTTTGGCCCTTTCCAACATCGCGCCGTCATTACGGGAGAAAACAACAATGAACATCCAGAACGTCGTCGACATCAGCCTGACCACCAGCGAAGCCGAGCGCTATCGCCCGGACCCGACCAAAGTGCTCAAGGGGGATCCCGAGCAAGCGGTGTTCAACCAATACGACAGCCCCTGTGGGCAGATGAACGTCGGCGTGTGGGAAGGTGCGGTGGGCCAGTGGACGGTGAATTACACCGAGCATGAATACTGCGAAATTCTGCAGGGTGTTTCGGTGCTGCGTGACAGCGATGGCAATGCCAAGACATTGCGTGTGGGTGACCGTTTCGTTATTCCGGCGGGGTTCCGCGGCACCTGGGAGGTGCTGGAGGCGTGCCGAAAGATTTATGTGATCTTTGAGAAAAAATAACTATATACCGCACGGGTTGGCGAAACTGATCGGAGAATCGAGTGGCCCGAATAAGGGCACCCAACTTACGCATAAGGAAATGCGACATGCCCAATGAAGAAGTACTGCAACAAATTCACCACTTGATCGGTACCCGCTACGTACCGAGCGTAGAGGCCTACATCACAGAACTGACGGGCCGTACGCATGTCCGTAGCGGACCGGTTGGCACCACTGATCATCGGCCCGAACGACTAAACATCGACCAGGATCTGACAGGCAACATCGTGTCGTTCCACTTTGGCTGAGAGCGACTCAAACCGGAGGCATGAGGGATAAATCCCAACTGGTTTCCAGGCAACAAAAAAGGCCCGTATCGTGAGATACGGGCCTTTTTTGTAAGTCGGGAAAAATCAATTACTTGATTTTGCCTTCCTTGTACATCACGTGCTTGCGAACAACCGGATCATATTTCTTGATCTCGATTTTGTCCGGGGTAGTACGCTTGTTCTTGTCGGTAGTGTAGAAGTGACCAGTACCGGCGCTCGAGATCAAACGAATCAATTCACGCATGATTAGCTCCCTTAAATCTTGCCATCGCGGCGAAGTTCGGCGAGCACGACAGTGATGCCACGCTTGTCGATGATACGCATGCCTTTGGCAGATACGCGCAGACGCACAAAACGTTTCTCTTCTTCAACCCAGAAGCGGTGATGCTGCAGGTTCGGCAGGAAACGACGACGGGGGTTGTTGGTTGCGTGGGACCTGTTCTTCGCAGTC
>NZ_JBIUWI010000089.1:0-578 GCF_044743385.1 Pseudomonas sp. NPDC087639
ATCAGCTGAAAGAATTTCCGAGACGCGGCGGCGGAAAAAACCCGAATCGTCCACCACCAGGACTTTGACTGCCATAAACACTCCATTAGGTGCAGCGGGGCGTCGTCGCCCCGCCGCCCCGGATTCAAATACGCCGTGCGGCGTAACGCTTGAGCATGCTTGGAACATCGAGAATCAGTGCAATGCGGCCGTCACCGGTGATGGTGGCGCCGGACATGCCCGGAGTCCCTTGCAGCATTTTGCCCAATGGCTTGATGACCACTTCTTCCTGGCCAACCAGTTGATCGACGACGAAGCCGATCCGCTGCGTGCCCACCGAAAGGATCACCACATGGCCCTCGCGCTGCTCTTCGTGAGCGGCGGAGCTGACCAGCCAGCGCTTGAGGTAGAACAATGGCAATGCCTTGTCCCGCACGATCACCACTTCCTGACCGTCCACGACGTTGGTGGTCGACAGATCGAGGTGGAAGATTTCGTTGACGTTGACCAGCGGGAACGCGAACGCCTGATTGCCGAGCATCACCATCAGGGTTGGCATGATCGCCAAGGTCAGCGGCACCTTGATGACGATCTTCGAG
>NZ_JBIUWI010000089.1:588-5278 GCF_044743385.1 Pseudomonas sp. NPDC087639
GGTCTTCACCACGTCCATGCCGACACCGCGGCCGGACACGTCGGAGATCTCGGTCTTGGTCGAGAAGCCCGGAGCGAAAATCAGGTTGTAGCACTCGGTGTCGCTCAGGCGATCGGCCGCGTCCTTGTCCATCACGCCGCGTTTTACCGCGATCGCACGCAGGACGTTCGGGTCCATGCCTTTGCCGTCATCGGAGATCGACAGCAGGATGTGGTCGCCTTCCTGTTCGGCTGCCAGTACCACGCGACCACCACGGGCCTTGCCCGATGCTTCACGTTCTTCCGGCGACTCGATACCGTGGTCGACGGCGTTGCGCACCAAGTGGACCAGCGGATCGGCCAGAGCCTCGACAAGGTTTTTGTCGAGGTCGGTTTCTTCGCCGACCAGTTCCAGGTTGATCTCTTTCTTGAGCTGACGCGCGAGGTCGCGAACCAGACGCGGGAAGCGCCCGAAGACCTTCTTGATCGGCTGCATCCGCGTCTTCATCACCGCGGTCTGCAAGTCAGCCGTGACCACGTCGAGGTTCGACACGGCCTTTTGCATGGCTTCGTCGCCGCTGTTGAGACCCAGGCGCACCAGACGGTTACGCACCAGCACCAACTCGCCGACCATGTTCATGATTTCGTCGAGACGTGCAGTGTCGACCCGCACGGTGGTCTCGGCTTCGCTCGCCGGTTTTTCCGGTGGCGGTGCAGCCGGAGCACGGGCCGGAGCCGGTGCAGCAGCGGCAGCCGGTTTTGGCGCTTCAGCTTTTGGCTCAGGCTTGGCGGCAGGTTTCGGCGCAGCAGCGGCCGGTGCCTTCGCGGCAGGCGTGGCGACTGTCGAAGCGGAGCCTGCAGCAGCGGCGCCAACTTCAGTGAACTTGCCTTTGCCGTGCAATTCGTCGAGCAGCGATTCGAACTCGTGATCGCTGATCAGATCACTGCCGGCAGCGGCAGCCACCGGAGCGGCAGGCGCAGCAGGTGCCGAAGCAATTGCCGACTCCAGCGCTTCAACGGCGAAGTTGCCTTTGCCGTGCAACTGATCGAGCAGTGCTTCGAATTCGTCGTCGGTGATGTCCGAACTGTCGCCCGCCGCAGGTGCCGCAGGTTTGGCCGCTGCTGGCGTGACCGCGTCGGCTGCAAACTGACCTTTGCCGTGCAGTTGATCGAGCAACGACTCGAACTCGGCATCGGTGATTTCATCGCTGGCTGCCGCATCGGCAGTTTGCGCAGGTGCAGCAGCGGCCGGGGCCTCGGCTTCGGCCTTGACGGCGTTCAGCGAGTCCAGCAGCTGTTCAAATTCGTTATCGGTGATGTCGCCAGAATCGCCCTCGACGACCAGTTCCTCGATCATCTCGGCCACTGGCGAAGCCGGGGCTTCATCCGCCGTTTGCGGCTCGGCCAGACGTGCCAGTGCAGCCAGCAGTTGCGGAGTCGCAGCGGTGATCGGGGCACGTTCACGGACTTCGCTGAACATGCTGTTCACCGCGTCCAGTGCTTCGAGGACAACGTCCATCAGTTCTGCATCAACGCGACGCTCACCCTTGCGCAGGATGTCGAACACGTTTTCGGCGATGTGACAGCACTCCACCAGCTCGTTGAGCTGAAGGAAGCCGGCGCCCCCTTTTACAGTGTGAAAACCGCGAAAAATTGCGTTGAGCAGATCTGCGTCATCCGGACGGCTTTCCAGCTCGACAGTTGTTCGGACAGTTGCTCAAGAATCTCGCCGGCCTCAACCAGGAAATCCTGAAGGATCTCTTCATCGGCGCCGAAGCTCATTAATGGGGTGCTCCTACAGGTCTAAAAACCCAAAAAACCTAAAATTCAAAAACTCTAGAATCCAAGGCTGGATAACAAATCGTCCACATCGTCCTGACCGGACACAACGTCTTCTCGTTTATCGGCATGAATCTGCGGACCTTCACCCTGCGAGAGATGTTTTTGTGGATCTTTTTCTGCAAGCATCGCCGCACGGTCATGTTCGATGCCCGCAAAGCGGTCCACCTGACTGGCCATGAGGACGAGTTTGAGCAAATTGCTTTCGACTTCGGTGACCAGTTGGGTCACACGCTTGATCACTTGACCGGTAAGGTCCTGATAATCCTGAGCCAGCAGGATGTCGTTCAGATTGCTCGACACCGCACGGTTGTCCGTGCTGCTGCGCGACAGAAAACCGTCGACCCGGCGCGCCAGTTCGCGGAACTCTTCAGCCCCGACTTCACGACGCATGAAACGACCCCAATCGGTGCTCAAGGCCTGGGCTTCTTCAGCCAGACCATTGACCACCGGCGTGGCGCTTTCCACCAGATCCATGGTGCGGTTGGCCGCGGCTTCTGTCAGCTTGACCACATAGCCCAGGCGTTCGGTGGCGTCGGTGATTTGCGACACTTCCTCGGCCTGCGGCATGTGCGGATCGATCTGGAAGTTGACGATCGCACTGTGCAGTTCGCGTGTGAGCTTGCCCACTTCCTGATACAGGCCGCGGTCACGGGTCTGATTGAGCTCATGGATCAGTTGCACAGCGTCGCCGAACCTGCCTTTTTCAAGGCTCTCGACCAGTTCGACCGCGTGTTTTTTCAGGGTCGATTCGAAATCGCCCTGTGAAGATTCGTTATGCTCCATAGCTCCCCCGCGCGTCATCAGCCGATGCGTTCGAAAATCTTCTCGATTTTGTCTTTCAACGCCTGAGCCGTGAAAGGTTTGACCACGTAGCCGTTCACACCGGCCTGAGCGGCCTCGATGATTTGCTCGCGCTTGGCTTCAGCGGTCACCATCAGCACTGGCAGGTGCTTGAGTTTTTCATCGGCACGCACGTGACGCAGCAGGTCGATACCGGTCATGCCCGGCATGTTCCAGTCCGTTACCAGAAAGTCGATGCTGCCGCTGTTGAGTACCGGAATGGCGGTGACGCCATCGTCGGCCTCTACGGTGTTGGTGAACCCAAGATCCCGCAGCAGGTTCTTGATGATCCGCCGCATCGTTGAGAAGTCATCAACGATGAGGATTTTCATGTCTTTGTTCAATTCGACCTCCAAGCAGTCTTAAACGCGCCCAGCACCTGGACGCGCCACTTCAATCAATCGGCGCAGCACTCGAAGACTGTCTGGAGCACAACAGAGCAAGACCGGTGCCGTTTATCACCGCACCAGCCTCGTTCGCAGTGTCCCCACACTGCCTTCAGCGCGCTCGCCACTCCCCCAAACGCCCCCGCAAACGGGCCGCGCACTGGCTGTGTAACTGGCTGACCCGCGATTCACTGACGCCAAGGACTTCACCGATCTCCTTGAGGTTCAGCTCTTCGTCGTAGTACAGCGCCAACACCAGTCGCTCACGCTCCGGCAAATTGGCAATCGCGTCCGCCAGCGCTGCCTGGAAGCGTTCATCTTCCAGATCGCGTGACGGCTCAAGATGAGCACTGGCGCCATCCTCGTGCAGCCCTTCGTGTTCGCCGTCCTGCAACAGGTCGTCGAAACTGAACAAGCGGCTGCCCAGGGTGTCATTCAAAATCCCGTAGTAATCGTCGAGACTCAATTGGAGTTCGGCCGCAACCTCGTGATCTTTAGCATCACGGCCGGTTTTAGCTTCAATTGCACGAATCGCGTCACTGACCATACGGGTGTTGCGGTGAACCGAGCGTGGCGCCCAGTCCCCTTTGCGCACTTCGTCGAGCATCGCGCCGCGGATTCGAATGCCCGCGTACGTTTCGAAACTGGCGCCTTTGCTGGCGTCATATTTGGTCGAGACTTCGAGCAGACCGATCATCCCGGCCTGGATCAGATCCTCGACCTGCACACTCGCCGGCAATCGCGCCAGCAGGTGATAGGCAATGCGTTTTACCAGTGGCGCGTAACGCTCGATCAATTCGTACTGCGCGTCACGTGCCGACTTCTTGTAGTAATTCATACCGCTGGCGGTCATAGCACAGGCCCTGCCGTTTGCTGCACGAGGCGTTCGACGAAAAACTCAAGGTGGCCGCGCGGGTTGGCAGGCAGCGGCCAGGTGTCGACCTTCTGGGCGATCGCCTTGAACGCCAGCGCGCACTTGGAGCGCGGGAAGGCTTCATAGACCGCACGCTGCTTCTGCACCGCCTTGCGCACGCTTTCGTCGTAAGGCACGGCGCCGACGTATTGTAGGGCCACGTCAAGAAAACGATCCGTGACCTTGGTCAATTTGGCGAACAGGTTGCGACCTTCTTGCGGGCTCTGGGCCATGTTGGCCAGGACGCGGAAGCGGTTCATGCCGTAATCGCGATTGAGCAACTTGATCAGGGCGTAAGCGTCAGTGATCGAGGTCGGCTCGTCGCAGACCACCAGCAACACTTCTTGCGCGGCGCGAACAAAACTGACTACCGAGTCACCAATACCCGCAGCGGTGTCGATCACCAAAACGTCGAGATTGTCGCCGATGTCACTGAAGGCCTGAATCAGACCGGCATGTTGCGCCGGGCTGAGGTGAACCATGCTCTGAGTGCCGGACGCAGCGGGCACGATGCGGATCCCGCCCGGGCCTTGCAACAAAACGTCGCGCAGCTCGCAGCGGCCTTCGATCACGTCGGCCAGCGTGCGTTTGGGCGTCAGGCCCAGCAGAACGTCGACGTTCGCCAGCCCCAGATCGGCGTCCAGCAGCATGACCCGACGGCCAAGCTCTGCCAGCGCCAGAGACAAGTTCACTGACACGTTAGTCTTGCCGACGCCACCTTTGCCGCCGGT
>NZ_JBIUWI010000089.1:5288-15765 GCF_044743385.1 Pseudomonas sp. NPDC087639
TCACCTGTACGGGATGCATGCTGCCCATGTTATTTCTTTACCTTGTCTTGCATAGACGGAGGCCACATTACTGGCTGCGCGTTCACAACCGGAACAATGCGCGGCAGACCATCGATGTAGGTACAAAAACTGTTCATGAATACCTCAGCCTACCTGCTTGGTCGGGCTGTGATAGATATCAGCGAACATGTCAGCCATGGCTTCTTCGCTGGGTTCTTCCTGCATTTGCACGCTGACGGCGCGGCTGACCAGTTGATGACGGCGCGGCAGATGCAAATCATCCGGAATCCGTGGGCCATCGGTCAGGTACGCGACCGGCAATTCATGACTGATCGCCAGGCTCAACACTTCGCCAAGGCTGGCCGTTTCATCCAGTTTAGTCAGGATGCACCCGGCGAGCCCGCAACGCTTGTAACTGTGATAAGCGGCGGTTAGAACCTGTTTCTGGCTGGTGGTTGCCAAGACCAGATAATTTTTTGAACGAATGCCACGACCGGCCAGGCTTTCGAGCTGCATGCGCAGTGCCGGATCGCTGGCTTGCAGGCCGGCGGTATCGATCAGCACCACGCGTTTGCGCAGCAGCGGATCCAGCGCCTGGACCAGCGACTGGCCCGGATCGACGTGGGTTACCGGCACGTTGAGAATCCGGCCCAGGGTCTTCAGTTGTTCCTGAGCGCCGATGCGGAAACTGTCCATGCTCACCAGCGCGACGTTCTGCGCGCCGTATTTGAGCACATAGCGCGCAGCAAGCTTGGCCAGCGTGGTGGTCTTGCCCATGCCGGCAGGGCCGACCATCGCAATCACACCGCCCTCTTCCAGCGGCTCGACTTCCGGTACGGCAATCATCCGCGCCAGGTGCGCCAGCAACATGCGCCAGGCCTGACGAGGTTCTTCGATATCGGTGATCATCGCCAGCAAGTCGCGCGACAACGGGCCGGACAGACCGATCCGTTGCAGACGGCGATACAGGTTGGCTTGCGCCGGACGGCTGCCTTGCAGCTGATTCCAGGCCAGGGTGCCGAGCTGGACTTCCATCAGCTCGCGCAGGCTGTTCAATTCAAAACGCATCGAATCCAGTGCACGCGGATCAACACCGCCAGACGATTGCGCAGGTGCCGGGGCTGGACGCGCTGGCGCAGCGTAAGTCGGCTCGCTCAACGGTTCGGCGGCAGTCAGCGGCAGGCCAGCGGTCAACGGCAGCCCGGCAAAGATCTGGCGATTGCTATTGCCGTCGGCTTCGCCACGCAGGCTCAGTTCGGCTTGTGCAGTGACGATACGCGACTGGGTCTTGCGCAGTTCATCCTCAAGTTCCATGTTCGGAACCCGTGGCGCCAGCGCCGACAGTTTGTAATCCAGCGCCGCCGTCAGCTCGACGCCGCCGGCAATGCGGCGGTTGCCAATGATGGCGGCATCAGCGCCCAGCTCATCACGAACCAGCTTCATGGCCTGACGCATATCGGCGGCGAAAAAACGCTTAACTTGCATAAACCACTACCTCAGCCGTTGGGCCCTACTGTCGCAACGATCGTCACTTGCTTGTTGTCCGGGATTTCCTGGTAGGCCAGCACGTGCAGCCCAGGAACGGCGAGGCGACCGAAGCGCGAAAGCATCGCGCGAATCGGGCCTGCTACCAACAGGATCACCGGCTGACCTTGCATTTCCTGACGCTGCGCCGCTTCGATGAGCGACCGTTGCAGCTTCTCGGCCATGCTTGGCTCCAGCAGAACGCCCTCTTCCGAGCCTTGTCCTGCCTTCTGCAGACTATTGAGCAATATTTGTTCCAACCTTGGTTCCAATGTGATCACAGGCAGCTCGGACTCAGTGCCTACAATGCTTTGGACGATGGCGCGCGATACGCCGACCCGCACGGCGGCCACCAGCGCGGCGGTATCTTGACTCTTCGCGGCGTTGTTAGCGATAGCTTCGGCAATGCTGCGGATATCGCGTACCGGCACGTGTTCGGCCAGCAGCGCCTGCAACACTTTGAGCAGTTGCGACAGCGAGACCACACCCGGCACCAGCTCTTCGGCCAGTTTCGGCGAGCTTTTGGCCAGCAATTGCATGAGTTGCTGCACTTCCTCGTGCCCAATCAGCTCACTGGAATGCTTGTACAAAATCTGGTTCAAGTGGGTCGCGACCACAGTGCTCGCATCAACCACGGTGTAACCAAGGGATTGCGCCTGCGCCCGCTGGCTGATTTCGATCCACACCGCCTCCAGACCGAAAGCCGGATCTTTGGCGTTGATGCCGTTGAGCGTGCCGTAGACCTGGCCCGGGTTGATCGCCAGTTCGCGATCCGGGTAGATCTCGGCTTCAGCAAGGATCACGCCCATCAGGGTCAGGCGATAGGCGCTCGGCGCCAGATCGAGGTTGTCACGAATGTGCACAGTGGGCATCAGGAAGCCCAGATCCTGCGAGAGCTTCTTGCGCACGCCCTTGATCCGCGCCAGCAATTGTCCGCCCTGATTGCGGTCCACCAGCGGAATCAGGCGATAACCGACTTCCAGGCCGATCATGTCGATCGGGGTCACGTCGTCCCAGCCAAGCTCCTTGGTTTCCATGGCGCGGGCCGGCGACGGCAGCAGTTCCTGCTGACGCTTGACCTCTTGCAACGCCTGCACCTTGACGACGTTTTGCTTCTTCCAGAACAGATACGCGCCACCGGCGGCCAGTGCAGCCATGCTCAGGAACGAGAAGTGCGGCATGCCCGGCACCAGGCCCATGACCGCCATCAAACCAGCAGCCACTGCCAGCGCTTTCGGCGAGGCGAACATCTGACGGTTGATCTGTTTGCCCATGTCTTCCGAACCGGAAGCACGGGTCACCATGATCGCTGCCGCTGTTGATAACAACAGTGATGGCAATTGCGCCACCAAACCGTCACCAATGGTCAGCAAGGCGTAAACCTTGCCGGCGTCGGCGAAGGTCATGTTGTGCTGGAAGATACCGACAGCCATGCCGCCGATGAGGTTGATGAACAGAATCAGCAAACCGGCGATGGCGTCACCGCGAACGAATTTGCTGGCACCGTCCATCGAACCGTAGAACTCGGCCTCTTGGGCGACTTCCTGACGGCGCGACTTGGCTTGGTTCTGGTCGATCAGGCCGGCGTTGAGGTCGGCGTCGATGGCCATTTGTTTGCCAGGCATTGCATCGAGGGTGAAACGTGCGCTCACCTCGGAAATCCGCCCGGCACCCTTGGTCACCACAACGAAGTTGATGATCATCAGGATCGCGAAGACCACGATACCGACCACGTAGTTACCGCCGATCACCACTTCACCAAAGGCCTGGATCACCTTACCGGCGGCGGCGTGGCCGTCCTGCCCGTGGAGCATCACCACCCGCGTCGACGCCACGTTCAACGCCAGCCTCAGCAATGTCGCGACCAGCAGAATGGTCGGGAACACCGCAAAATCCAGCGGCCGCAGCGCGTAGACGCAGACCAGCAGGACGACGATCGACAGAGCAATGTTGAAGGTAAAAAACACGTCCAGCAGGAACGGCGGGATCGGCAACATCATCATTGCCAGCATGACCAGCAGCAACAACGGCACGCCCAGATTGCCTCGACTGAGGTCGGCAACATTAGTGCGAGCAGTGTTGAATAACTGAGAGCGATCCACCGGTTTTCCCCGTTCCTTTAAAGCAAACTTTTGACGCCCAGAGCGGGCTCACGGCGGCTATTGCAAGAAGCCTTCCAACTTTTGCCGGGGAATGAAATAGAGCGGGTTGGCGGGGAATTTTTTGCTGATTGGGCTGGCCCTTTCGCGAGCAGGCTCGCTCCCACAGGGAACCGCATTCCAAATATGGAATGAAATACAAACCAAAATGCGGGATTGGAATGCATTCCAAATGTGGGAGCGAGCCTGCTCGCGAAGGGGCCAGTGAAGTCAGCGAAAATTGCGTCTTAAACTCAGGTGTTTAAAAGACACCTTCTGACACGCCTCCAAGGCTACACATCCTTGCGCCATTGCCTACAGCTACGCCAGAATCCGCCGGCTTGTGCGCTTTGTGCCGGGTCTCTATCGTGGTCCGGTCGCTGACCAATCAGCGATCGGGTTTAGCGACTCGGATCTATGTAGGCGCACCAGCGCTCCAAACTCCATTGCAGGCACTCTTCCTGCAATTGATGTCATGGCGGCTGTGCGCGGGAGACCTTCGGGTCTGCCGGGCGCCTACACCCGGTTCGCTAACCTGCGTCCAGCCGCCACCTTTTCCTGTTTAGCGACGGGTTTTGGTGGCCTCACCTGTAGGAGCTTCACCATGATCAAACCAACACCCAACCCGCCCGAAACCGATCCCACCTCGCCCTACGAATCCCTCGATTCGAAAAAGCTCCACGAAGCCGCCGACCGCGCCCTCGATCACTATCTCTGCCCGCCCGGTTCCACGCCGCCGCCACGTAAAACCCGCGCGATGTACGCCGTCACCGCGGACTTCAAAAACGAGGAACTCTTGGCCAACGCTTGCGAAACTCTCGCCTCAGCAAGAACCATCGCCAATGACTTCGCCCATCTCATACCCGCCTCGCAACGCAGGACGCTGCTGGGCATCGCGCAACTGATCATGCTCGGGGAACTGGCGGTGAATCGGGTGCTGGACAATCTGGAGTTGCCGAACTAGCCCGCTGACACAGACCTGAAGATCGTTCCCACGCTCTGCGTGGGAACGATCAATTCTCGCGGGTTGCAAGATCAACAGATCGCAGCCTTCGGCAGCTCATACAGGGGTTCATCTCAACTGTAGGAGTTGCCGCAGACTGCGATCTTTTGCTTCAAGCGCTTGTTACTGCGCCGTCAAAATCTGGCTGGGAGCAATATTACCGAAGCTGAGTTGCCGGCTATTGATGTATCGCGTCCCCCTGAACATTTGCAGACCTTCAGCCTCAACCAGATCCTCATGTGCGTACATGAGCACGACCTTGGTTATTGGCGCCGTCACCCCCGGCTCCTCAGCATGGCCTTCCAGCAGATTGAGAGCCCATTGAAAACGAATGACCGGCAAGTCCTCGATTACAATCTGACGTGAATCGTCCAGCAACCGGAAATCCTGGTGCGCGGTGATTCGCAGTGTGCGCCCGATAATGGCAAAAGCTGGCTTGCCATAGCGCACCTCCAGATCATTACTGACGGCCCAATCATCCATGTAGTTGTCTGGCGAGGTGAACAGTTTGAACAACGCCTCGTTATCGCGAATATTGCCCGCCGAGGAAAACAGGTAGTTGTAGGAATAGTGATAAGCCAGGCCGTCCAGTTCAGGCCTAATCGCGTTGACCGGACTATCCAGGTAACGCGGAATATAAATATTGGCCATTTGCACGAAGTGGGTGAAGTCCAGATCCATATCGAAGGACACCGTGTAACGAATGGCCCGCTCCTCGGGACGCTGTTCGAGCCGCCCTGACACATATTCCAGTGTCATTCCTTCAAGCTTTTTGTAGATTCGCTGTGTCATGAGTGCACCCTCTGCGCTGTGGGATTATTCCCAAACACATGGGAGCGCTACCGGAGGTCGGCGTCTACTGTCAGAACTAACAGGTATGCAGGCTTTTCAGACAGACGGCAGGCGTCAGAAATCAGCCGCAGACTACTTCAGAGGGCGATCCGGACCCAGACGCAGATTCGTGGCTTTTCCTCGCGCCGTTTTCGGCTCGTCGAATTCCACAGGATCGCCCACGTTGATCTTGTCCCGATTTGGATCGGTCTTTGGAATGTTGAACTCGTAACCTGTGTCCGACAAAAAGAAGCCCGTAGCGGCCGCAAAAGAAGTCCCGGAGCGCTTAGGCGTAATGATGCCCTTGCCGGTTTTTGGGTCATAGCTACTGAAAGTACCTTTCATTGTCTTGCTCCCTTGCGCGTGCCGAGTACTCGCGCCAAGTGCGCGGTATAACCTGCATAAAACTGCAAAGACAAAACGAACGCACCTGTCAGAGTTGACAGGTATGCACCGTTTTCAGACAAACGGCATCAGGAATCGCGGCGCAGATCCGGCGGAATCGGCAGGTCGTCCTTGAGCGGATCCGGGCGTTTGCCCTTGCCGGCGCGATGTTGGCGGATCTGATAGACGTAGGCCAAGACCTGGGCAACCGCCAGATAAAGCCCGCCGGGAATTTCCTCATCGAGTTCGGTGGAGTAGTAGATCGAACGCGCCAGCGCTGGCGACTCGAGGAGCATGACGTTGTTGGCCACGGCGATTTCGCGAATCTTCAACGCCAGGAAATCGCTACCTTTGGCCAGCAGCAATGGCGCACCACCCTTCTCGGCGTCGTATTTGAGTGCCACCGCGTAGTGGGTCGGGTTGGTGATGATCACGTCGGCATCGGGAATCGCCGCCATCATCCGTCGCTGGGACATTTCGCGCTGAGTCTGGCGGATGCGCTGTTTGACCTCCGGCCGCCCCTCTTGATCCTTGTGCTCGTCACGCACTTCCTGCTTGGTCATTTTGAGCTTTTTCATGCTCTCCCAGATCTGCACCGGGACGTCGACCGCCGCGATCAGGATCAACCCGCAGGCCATCCACAAAGTGCTCCAACCCACCAGCAACACGCTGTGAATGATGGCCTGATCCAGCGGCTCATGGGCGATACGCAACAAGTCGTCGACGTCCGCAGACAACACCACCAGCGCCACGGCCAGCACGATGAAAAACTTGGCCAACGCCTTCAGCAACTCGACGATGGCTTTCATCGAAAACATGCGCTTGAGGCCCGCGCCGGGGTTCATCCGGCTGAATTTGGGTGCCATGGTGCCGGCGGAAAACAACCAACCGCCCAGGGCAATCGGACCCAACAGCGCGGCCAGCAACAGGGTAATCATGATCGGCTGAATCGCCACCAGCGCGAGCTTGCCGGAATGCATCAGAAAAGTGCCCATGGAGCGCTGATCCATGATCACTTCGCGCGGCAGCGAGAAGTTCATGCGCATCAGATCCATCAAGTCCTGCGCCAGCATGCCGCCAAACACCAAAAGAGCACCCGCACCGGCCAGCATCACGGCCAGGGTGTTGAGCTCTTTGGAGCGCGCGACCTCACCCTTTTCGCGGGAGTCCTTTTTGCGCTTCTCCGTGGGGTCTTCTGTTTTGTCCTGACCGCTTTCGCTCTCAGCCATGACTCAGCGCGCCTGTGCCAGTTCGCGTAAAAACTGCAAGGCCTCGGTGGCCAGCGGTTGATACTGATTGAGAATGTCCGCCAGGCCGACCCAGACGATGAAGAGGCCGAGCACCAGGGTCAGCGGAAAACCGATGGAGAAGATGTTCAACTGCGGCGCCGCGCGGGTCATCACACCAAAGGCGATGTTGACCACCAGCAACGCCGTGATCGCCGGCAGCACCAGCAATAATGCTGCGCCGAGCACCCAGCCGAGTTTGCCGGCGAGCTCCCAATAGTGTGTCGTCATGAAGCCGCTGCCAACGGGCAACGTGGTGAAGCTTTCCGTGAGGACTTCGAACACCACCAGATGGCCGTTCATCGACAAGAACAGCAAGGTCACCAGCATGGTGAAGAACTGCCCGATCACCGCCACCGACACACCGTTGGTAGGGTCGACCATCGAGGCAAAGCCCATACCCATCTGGATCGCGACAATCTGCCCCGCCACCACGAACGCCTGAAAGAACAGCTGCAAGGAGAACCCCAGCACCGCGCCAATCAGGATCTGCTCGCCAATCAGCAGCAGCCCGCTCAGATCCAGCGCATTGACCGGCGGCATCGGTGGCAGATTGGGCGCAATCACCACAGTGATCGCCAACGCGAAATACAGACGGATACGCGTGGGCACCAGCGTCGTGCCGAACACCGGCATGACCATCAGCACCGCGCCCACACGAAACAGCGGCAACATGAACGTCGCCACCCAGGTACTGATCTGGGTGTCGGTCAGCTGAAGCAGCGATTGCATGGCTTAGCCGATGACCATCGGAATGTTGTGATACAGCTGAATGATGTATTCCATGAAGGTCTGCACCAGCCACGGGCCGGCGACGATCAGGGTAACCAGCATCACCAGCAGACGCGGGAGGAAGCTCAGGGTCTGTTCGTTGATCTGCGTCGCGGCCTGGAACATCGCCACCAGCAGACCGACCAGCAGACTCGGAATCACCAGCACCGCAACCATCATGGTCGTCAGCCACAGCGCTTCGCGAAAGATGTCGACCGCGACTTCCGGCGTCATGGCGAGACACCTCCAAAACTGCTGGCCAGCGTACCGATGATCAGGGCCCAGCCATCCACCAGCACGAACAGCATGATCTTGAACGGCAGGGAAATGATCAGCGGCGAGAGCATCATCATACCCATGGCCATCAGCACACTGGCCACGACCAGGTCGATGATCAGGAACGGAATGAAGATCATGAAACCGATCTGGAACGCGGTTTTGAGCTCAGAGGTCACAAACGCCGGCACCAGAATTGTCAGCGGCGCCTGATCGGGCGTGGCGATGTCGGTACGCTTGGACAGGCGCATGAACAGCTCAAGATCGCTGGAGCGAGTCTGGGCGAGCATGAAGTCCTTGATCGGCACCTGCGCCTTTTCCACCGCTTGCTGAGCGGTGAGTTTTTCCGCCAGATACGGCTGCAAGGCATCGTTGTTCACCCGATCGAACACCGGCGCCATGATGAACAGGGTCAGAAACAGCGCCATACCGGTGAGGATCTGGTTCGACGGTGTCTGCTGCAAGCCAAGGGCCTGACGCAGGATCGAGAAGACAATGATGATCCGGGTAAAACTGGTCATCAGCATGACGAACGCCGGGATGAAACTCAGCGCAGTCATGATCAGCAGAATCTGCAGGCTGACCGAATACTCCTGCGCGCCATCGGCGTTGGTGCCCAGCGTGATCGCCGGGATCGACAACGGATCGGCGGCGAATGCCAGCGGCGCAGCCAGCAGCAGGGCCAGCGTCAAGACGATGCGAAGCGCACCCATTACTTCTTATCCTTCTGATCCTTGCCGAGAATTTTCAGCAGATGCTGGGCAAATTCCGGGGTCGCTTTCTCGGTAGTGCTCGGCACTTGCACCGGTTCCTTCAGCACATGCAGCGCGGTGATGGTGCCGGGGCTCAAGCCAAGCAGAATCTGCTCGTTGCCGACCTGAACCAGCATCAACCGGTCACGCGGACCGAGCGCGCGGGAACCGATCAGCTCGATCACCTGCCCCTTGCCCGCCGGCCCTGCCTGTTGCACACGGCGCAGTAACCAGGCGAGGAAGAAGATCAAGCCCAACACCACCAGCAGGCCCAGCACCAACTGCGTCAATTGCCCGGCCACGCCGCTGCTGACCATTGGCGCGGCAGCGGCAGGCGCGGCGGCGGCGGCGCTGGCAACCGGCTCGGCGGCCAGCACGCCCAAAGGCAACGCCAGCAGCACCCAGAGAAACCTTTTCACTCAGCGCAGCTTCTTGATGCGTTCGCTTGGGCTGATCACGTCGGTCAGGCGGATGCCGAACTTCTCGTTGACCACTACGACTTCGCCGTGAGCGATCAGCGTGCCGTTGACCAGCACGTCCAGCGGCTCACCGGCCAGGCGATCAAGCTCGATCACCGAACCCTGGTTCAGTTGCAGCAGGTTGCGGATGTTGATGTCGGTACTGCCCACTTCCATCGAGATGGACACCGGGATGTCGAGGATCACGTCCAGGTTCGGGCCGTCCAGCGTCACCGGATCGTTGTTCTTCGGCACGCTGCCGAACTCTTCCATCGGCAGACGGTTGGAGCCCGACGCACCGGCGTCGGCCGCCAGCAGCGCATCGATGTCGGCCTGGCCGTCACCGGTCTCTTCCAGGGCCGCAGCCCATTCATCGGCCAGTGCCTGATCGTCCTGGGCGTTCATATCGTCGTTCATCATTTGTCCTCGGCGGGCAACAATTCAGCTAAATGTGTGGGGGTAAGAACGCCGCTTCAGCGACGCTCGATCGGCTCGATCACCTGCAACGCGAGGTTGCCTTTGTGCGAGCCCATCTTGACCTTGAAGGCCGGCACGCCGTTGGCGCGCATGATCATGTCTTCCGGCATCTCGACCGGGATCACATCCCCGGGCTGCATGTGCAGGATGTCACGCAGTTTCAACTGGCGGCGGGCCACGGTGGCGCCGATCGGTACGTCGACATCGAGCACGTCCTGACGCAGGGCGTTGACCCAGCGCTCGTCCTGATCGTCGAGGTCCGACTGGAAACCGGCGTCGAGCATTTCGCGCACCGGCTCGATCATCGAGTACGGCATGGTCACGTGCAGATCGCCGCCACCGCCGTCGAGTTCGATGTGGAATGTCGACACGACAATGGCTTCGCTCGGGCCGACGATGTTGGCCATGGCCGGGTTCACTTCCGAGTTGATGTACTCGAAATTGACTTCCATGATCGCCTGCCAGGCTTCCTTCAAATCGACGAAGGCCTGCTCCAGCACCATGCGCACTACGCGAAGTTCGGTCGGGGTGAACTCACGCCCTTCGATCTTGGCGTGACGGCCGTCGCCGCCGAAGA
>NZ_JBIUWI010000090.1:0-9347 GCF_044743385.1 Pseudomonas sp. NPDC087639
AGCGCCGCGTGGTGTATGACTTCGTCAACGTGGTCAACGGCGAAGCCAACCTGCAACAGGCTCTGATCAAAGACAAGCGTCTGGAAAACCTCTACGTACTGGCCGCCAGTCAGACCCGCGACAAAGACGCGCTGACTGTCGAAGGCGTGGAAAAAGTCCTGATGGAGCTCAAGGAACAATTCGAGTTCGTGGTCTGCGACTCCCCGGCGGGCATCGAAAAAGGCGCGCACCTGGCCATGTACTTCGCTGACGAAGCGATCGTCGTGACCAACCCGGAAGTGTCCTCGGTACGAGATTCGGACCGCATGCTCGGCCTGCTGGCGAGCAAATCGCGTCGCGCCGAACGTGGCGAAGACCCGATCAAGGAACACCTGCTGATCACCCGCTACCATCCAGAGCGTGTTGAAAAGGGCGAGATGCTTGGCGTTGAAGACGTCAAGGATATCCTCTCGGTAACGCTGCTGGGCGTGATCCCGGAATCCCAGGCGGTGCTCAAGGCATCCAACCAGGGCGTACCGGTCATTCTCGACGATCAGAGCGATGCCGGTCAGGCGTATAGCGATACCGTCGACCGCTTGCTGGGCAAAGAAAAAGCCCACCGTTTCCTCGATGTCGAGAAGAAGGGATTCTTCGAGCGCCTGTTTGGAGGTAGGTAATGAACCTTTTTGACTTCTTTCGTGCCAACAAAAAGCCAAGTACCGCCTCGGTAGCGAAAGAGCGTCTACAGATCATCGTGGCGCATGAGCGCGGCCAGCGCAGCACGCCGGATTACTTGCCAGCCTTGCAGAAGGAACTGGTCGACGTGATCCGCAAGTACGTCAACATCGGCAACGACGACGTACATGTTGCACTGGAAAGCCAGGGCAGTTGCTCGATTCTGGAACTCAACATCACCCTGCCTGATCGCTGAGTCGATACGGCAGGAACGACGGCGGCTCAGGGCCATTCCCAAACCGGAATGGCCCTGAGCCGCCGTTGGCATTTGTTACGAGGCTGTTTTAATGCCGTTGTCCAACATCCGCATCATCCATCAGGACGCCGCCGTACTGGTGGTCGACAAACCGACCCTGCTGCTCTCGGTGCCCGGTCGCGCCGACGACAACAAGGACTGCCTGATTACCCGCCTGCAGGAAAACGGCTACCCGGAAGCGCGCATCGTCCATCGTCTGGACTGGGAAACCTCCGGCATCATTCTGCTCGCCCGTGACGCCGACACTCACCGCGAACTCTCGCGCCAGTTTCACGACCGAGAAACCGAAAAGGCCTACACCGCATTGGCCTGGGGTCAGCCTGAACTGGACAGCGGCAGCATCGACCTGCCGTTGCGCTACGATCCGCCGACCAAGCCGCGCCACGTGGTCGATCACGAATTCGGCAAGCATGCGCTGACCTTCTGGCGCGTGCTGGAACGTTGCGGCGACTGGTGCCGCGTCGAGCTGACACCGATCACCGGTCGCTCGCACCAGTTGCGCGTACACATGCTATCCATCGGGCATCCGCTGCTCGGTGACGGGCTATACGCCCACGAACAGGCACTGGCAGCTTGGCCGCGTCTGTGCCTGCACGCGAGCATGCTCAGCTTCACCCACCCGCAAACCGGTGAGCGTCTGCGCTTCGAGTGCCCGGCGCCGTTCTGAATGGCACCGCCGAACCCATGTGGGAGCGAGCCTGCTCGCGAAAGCGGTATTGCATTCAACATTGATGTTGACTGATCAATCGCTTTCGCGAGCAGGCTCGCTCCCACAGGGGATCCGGTTCAGATTCAATTCCACGTTCAATGCGTTAAACTCCCGCCCATTGCTGTCTGGAGCTTCTTATGCGCGAAGAGTTGAACCAAGGCCTGATCGACTTCCTCAAGGCCTCCCCTACCCCGTTCCACGCCACCGCCAGCCTTGTTCAACGTCTGGAGGCCGCCGGTTTCGTGCGCCTCGACGAGCGCGAGCCATGGACTACCGAGCCCAACGGCCGCTACTACGTTACTCGTAACGACTCCTCGATCGTCGCGATCAAAATGGGCCGTCACTCACCGCTGCACGGTGGCATCCGCCTCGTCGGGGCACACACCGACAGCCCGTGCCTGCGGGTCAAGCCACAACCGGAGCTGCAACGTCAGGGCTTCTGGCAATTGGGCGTCGAAGTCTACGGCGGCGCGCTGCTGGCGCCGTGGTTCGACCGCGATCTGTCGCTGGCCGGCCGCGTGACCTTCCGCCGTGACGGCAAGGTCGAGAGCCAGTTGATCGACTTCAAGGCACCGATCGCGATCATTCCCAACCTGGCCATTCACCTCAACCGTGAAGCCAATCAGGGCTGGGCGATCAATGCTCAAACCGAACTGCCGCCGATCCTCGCGCAATTTGCCGGTGACGAACGCGTCGACTTCCGCGCCGTACTCACCGATCAACTGGCCCGCGAACACGGCCTCAACGCCGATGTGGTGCTCGATTACGAGCTGAGCTTCTACGACACGCAAAGCGCTGCGGTGATTGGCCTGAACGGCGACTTCATTGCCGGCGCGCGCCTCGACAATCTGCTGTCGTGCTACGCCGGCCTGCAAGCCTTGCTCACAGCCGAGACCGACGAAACCTGCGTGTTGGTCGCCAACGACCACGAAGAAGTCGGCTCCTGCTCAGCCTGCGGTGCCGATGGCCCGATGCTCGAACAGACCCTGCGTCGCCTGCTGCCGGAAGGTGACGAGTTCGTCCGCACCATCCAGAAATCGCTGCTGGTCTCGGCCGACAACGCCCACGGCGTACACCCCAACTACGCCGAGAAGCACGACGCCAACCACGGCCCGAAACTCAACGCCGGCCCGGTGATCAAGGTCAACAGCAACCAGCGCTACGCCACCAACAGCGAAACCGCCGGGTTCTTCCGTCACCTGTGCATGGCCGAAGAAGTGCCGGTGCAGAGCTTCGTGGTGCGCAGCGACATGGGCTGCGGCTCGACCATCGGCCCGATCACCGCCAGCCACCTGGGCGTGCGCACCGTCGATATCGGCCTGCCGACCTTCGCCATGCACTCGATCCGCGAACTGTGCGGCAGCCATGACCTGGCACATCTGGTCAAAGTGCTGAGCGCCTTCTACGCCTGCCGCGAGTTGCCGTAACAATTCGGCACGACACGCCCCCTGTAGGAGCTGCCGCAGGCTGCGATCTTTTGATCTTGTGTTTTATAAATCAAAAACAGGATCAAAAGATCGCAGCCTGCGGCAGCTCCTACAAGTGGAAACCGACCTAGACTCAAATCATCCCTTCCGACAAGGCAGTCACCATGATCTCGATGTCCTCCTTCCACGCCATGCTCATTCCCATCCTGAGCGGAATGATCCTGCTGGCCGTCGGCTTCAACTTCCGCGACAAGAACGCCGGGGTGTTCGCCATGTGGATCGGCATGCTGACGATACTCGCCACCGTGGTCTACAAGATCCTCGCCAAACTCAACGAATAAATCCGCGCCCGGCTCGCATTGATTAATGCGGCCTCGTACACTCCAGCGAATCCGCCCCTTGCGAGGTTGACCGCCTAGTGTTTGCTCGTCTTTTTGCTCTACCCTGCCTGTTCCTCATCTGCCTGATGACGCTGCTGCCCATGGCGCCCGCCCAAGCGGTCGGTCTGCCGGGCCTGCTCAACACCACCAAGACGCAGCCAGAAGCCCAGGAACCGCTTGGCCAGTCCCTTGACGAAGTCATCAAGTCGCTGGAAAACGACAAGCAACGTGCACAATTGCTGACCGATCTGAAGAAACTGCGCGACGCCACGAAAAAAGCCCAGGCCTCTCCCGAAGAAGGCGTGCTCGGGTTGATTGGCGGCACCCTGGCCAATTTCGAGAAACAGTTTTCCGGAGCTGGCAGCCCGGTCACTCGCTGGTCCAACGAATTCGATCTGGCCAAAGATGAACTGAAAGCGCTGATGCTCCCGGCCAGTGAATGGCTGCCGATCATTTTCGGCTTCGCCATGATTCTCATGGTCTGGAGCCTGCTTGCCGCCGCGCTGATCTGGGTCAGTCACCGGGTGCGCATGCGCTTCGGACTCACTGAAGAACTGCCGCAACACCCCAGGGCCGTCGACATGCTGCGCTTCGCATTGCGCAAGCTCGGGCCGTGGTTGATCGCGTTGGTGATCACCGTCTACATGAGTTATGCGTTGCCGTCGTCTCTGGGCAAAAGCCTGGCGATGGTGCTGGCCTACGCGCTGGTGGTCGGCACCTGCTTCTCGGCGATCTGCGTGATCGCTTTTTCCCTGCTCGACGGCCCACACCGCCATCGCGCGTTGTACATCCTGCGCCATCAGGCGTTTCGGCCGTTGTGGCTGATCGGCAGCTTCGCCGCCTTCGGGGAGGCGCTGAACGACCCGCGCCTGATCGAGAGCCTCGGCGTACATCTGGCGCACACCGCCGCGACCATCGCCAATGTTCTCGCTGCGCTGTCGACCGGGCTGTTCATCCTGCGATTCCGCCGGCCGATCGCCCACCTGATCCGCAACCAGCCGTTGTCCCGACGCCTGACCCGACGCGCGCTCAGCGACACCATCGAAATCCTCGGCACCTTCTGGTACGTACCAGCGCTGGTGTTGGTCGGCATCTCGCTGTTCGCCACCTTCGTCTCCGCCGGCGACACCAGCACCGCGCTACGCCAGTCGCTGATCTGCACCGTACTGTTAGTGTTGTGCATGGTGATCAACGGCCTCGTGCGCAGGCACTCGCTGAAACCGCAACGCGGGTCAAAACGCCACGCGCTCTATTCCGAGCGCCTGAAAAACTTCTTCTATACCCTCGCGCATTTGCTGGTGTGGCTGGTGTTCATCGAACTCGGCCTGCGCGTGTGGGGCCAGTCGCTGATCGGTTTTGCCGAAGGCGAAGGGCATGACGTCAGCGTCAAACTGTTCAGCCTGATCGGCACACTGGTTTTCTCCTGGCTGATCTGGATCCTCGCCGACACCGCCGTGCACCACGCCCTCACTCGCTCACGCAAAGGCCTGGCCAACGCGCGGGCGCAAACCATGATGCCGCTGATCCGCAACGTGCTGTTCGTGGCGATTTTCATCATCGCGCTGATCGTCGCCCTGGCGAACATGGGCATGAACGTCACGCCACTGCTGGCCGGTGCCGGTGTGATCGGTCTGGCTATCGGTTTCGGTGCACAGTCGCTGGTGGCGGACTTGATCACCGGCCTGTTCATCATCATTGAGGACTCGCTGGCCATCGACGATTACGTCGACGTCGGCGGCCACCTCGGCACCGTCGAAGGCCTGACCATCCGCACCGTGCGCCTGCGCGACATCGACGGCATCGTCCACACCATCCCGTTCAGCGAAATCAAAAGCATCAAGAACTACTCACGGGAATTCGGCTACGCGATCTTCCGCGTGGCGGTGCCGTACAACATGGAAATCGACGACGCGATCAAACTGATGCGCGACGTCGGCCAGAAAATGCGCACCGATCCGTTGCAACGCCGCAATATCTGGTCGCCGCTGGAGATTCAGGGTGTAGAGAGTTTCGAGTCCGGCAGCGCGATTCTGCGCGCCCGCTTCAAGACCGCGCCGATCAAACAGTGGGAAGTTTCCCGAGCCTTCAACCTGTCGCTCAAGCGCCATCTCGACGAAGCCGGGCTGGATCTGGCGACGCCACGCATGAGCGTGCAAGTGATCACCGCCGGTGGTGGCCAGCCGAAGGAATAGCACTTAGGCACGACGTTCGGGTCACAGGCTGGGAAGCCAAGAATAATAAACAAGGAGAAACCCGATGCAGCTCACACGTATTGCCCAAGCCGTTCTGTTCACCTTGTTCGCCGGCCACGCCGGGGCTGCCACGATGGACAGCACCCGCGAACAAATCGCCACGCAGGCCAAGGCACTTGAGCCCGAACTGCTGGAAACCCGCCGCGACATCCACGCCCACCCGGAACTGGGCAACACAGAAAAACGCACGTCCGAATTGGTCGCCAAACAACTGAAAGCCATGGGCCTTGAGGTGAAAACCGGCGTCGCCCGCACCGGCGTCGTCGCCATCCTCAAAGGCGCCCTGCCCGGCCCGACCGTGGCTCTGCGCGCTGACATGGACGCGCTGCCGGTCAAGGAAGTCGCGGACCTGCCGTTCGCCTCGAAAGCCAAAGGCACCTACCTCGACAAAGAAGTCGACGTGATGCACGCCTGCGGCCACGACGCCCACACCGCGATCCTGCTGAGCACGGCGAAAATTCTCACAGGCATGCGCGACACTCTGCCCGGCACCGTGGTGTTCTACTTCCAACCCGCCGAAGAAGGCCCAAGCGACTTCATCCCCGACGGCAAAAACACCTGGGGCGCGAAAATGATGGTCGAAGAAGGCGTGATGAAATCACCCAAACCCGACGCCGTTTTCGGCCTGCACGTCTGGGCCGGCGTCCCGGCCGGCCAGATCGCCTACCGCCCGGGCGCCACCCTCGCCAGCTCTGACGACCTGCGCATCAAAATCCTCGGCAAACAAACCCACGCCGGCCGCCCCTGGGACGGCATCGACCCGATCACCGTCGGCGCCCAAACCATCGTCGGCCTGCAAACCGTGGTCAGCCGCCGCACCGACATTTCGTCTTTCCCGTCTGTCGTCAGCATCGGCACCATCAACGGCGGCACCCGTTACAACATCATTCCCGAATCCGTCGACATGACCGGCACCATCCGCTCCTACGACTACGGCATCCGCCAGAAACTGCATGCGGACGTGCGCCAGACCGTCGAGAAAATCGCCGAAAGCGGTGCTGCGAAAGCCGACGTCACCATCATCGAAAAATACGACCCGACCATCAACAACCCGGCACTGACCGAAAAAATGCTGCCGACATTGAAGTGGGCGGCCAAGGATGATGTGGTGAATGCGCCGCTGGTGGGTGGCGCGGAGGACTTCTCGTTCTTTGCCAAGGAAGTGCCGGGGCTGTTTGTGTTTCTCGGCGTGACTCCGCGAGACCAAGACATAAGCAAGGCCGCGCCGAATCACAATCCGGGGTTCTTTGTGGATGAGTCAGCGTTGGTGGTGGGCGTGAGGACACTGGCATCGTTGGCGACGGATTATTTGTATGCCAATGCCGGGGCAGCCAAATAGAGATGGAGTGACTGTGGGGGCGCCTTCGCGAGCAGGCTCGCTCCCACAATTGGATCGCGACAGCCTGACAGAACTTGTTCTACTGTCAGGCCGCCATCGCTGGCAAGCCAGCTCCCACAAAAAAGCAAAAGCAAACCGCATCCGCTCTTCACCACTCAACAGGATGAGCGTTAGCTCGGCTGCGGCTCTTGATCTGAAGGCCCGTCGGCAGGCTGAGTGGAGGGATTGATCCGGGGGTGGGAGCGCAGCGACCGTTCGACGAAGTCGAACACATCGAAAGGAGGTGCAGCGAAGCAAACCGGAAGCGATGCGCCCGGATCAATCCCGGAACGAAGGAACCCGAGCCACGGCGAGGGCCGAACGTCAGGGTAAAGACCTTTGCTTCCTTTGGGGCGTTTGCCAAAGGGAGTCGACCGTCAGGGCGAAACCATAAGAAGCCATCACCGCAGCAACGGATATTCACCCAACCGATCAAACGACATCGACCCCGACATGAATCGCATCATGCCGCCAAAACTCCAGATCACAATCAATCAACCGCTCATGCTGATCATAATTGACCCGAGCAATCCGCAACCCCGGGCTCCCCACCGACACCCGTAAAGCCGCCGCCGCATCCACCGACAACGACGTAGGCACGATCTCAAACCGCACCCGCCCATAGTGCAAATCGTAATGCCGCGCATACAACTCAGTAATCGACTGATTCAAATCAAACTCTAAAATCCCCGGGAAATACTGCGGATTCAAATAGTGCTCTACATAAAGCACCAACCGCCCATCAATCCGCCGCGACCGACAAATCTGAATCACACTCGACAACGCCGGCAACTGCAACCAGGCACACACCGCCGCCGAAGCCGGTTGCAGTCGAGCCGAAATCACCTCGGTCGAAGGCACCCGCCCCTGCGCACTGACCATCGCGTGAAAGTGACTGCGCTGCATCAGGTTGTAGGCCAGACGCGGTGGCGAAACGAACCAGCCCCGCCGCTCCTCACGATAAATCTGCCCCTGCGCCTCCAACTGCAACAACGCCTCACGCACAGTAATCCGCGTCGTGCCAAACAACTCACTGAGCTTGCGCTCGGCCGGCAACTTACTGCCAGGCGCTAATAAGCCGTGGTCAAGTTGCTCCTGCAACACCTGGCCAATCGCTGTCACCGCTTTTGTTGCCTCATCGCGCATCAACGTTACCTACCTGGACTAGACCAGCACTGTTTCAGGGCAAAAACCGAACGACCTGCAAGCCGTTAACGAGTGTTGCAAGCCTAGGCAGTGCAGATGACCAACAGATGACAAACCTGCTCAACGGTCGCCTTAACGACTTGCAATACATCGGCCAAGTCCCTTGCCCGCCGGGGCTTTGAGCATGGTCTACGCTTATCTGGCAGCCGCCGATACCGGGCAAATAAAAGGCCTGAAGCAAGGCCACCGACATGAAAGTGTCATCCAGCCCCCTTAAATTGGCTCAGGTATTGCTGACCTAGACCAACACAAACCGCAATCGCAGCGTTGAACACGACCAAGGAGCTTCGGAATGAAACAGCTTTTCCTGGCAACACTGTTAGGCTCGACCATTGCAATGTGCACCGCCGCCATGGCGGCCGACACTGATCTGAAAACCCTCGAAGCCGCTGCGAAAGCGGAAGGCGCCGTCAACAGCGTCGGCATGCCCGATGACTGGGCCAACTGGAAAGGCACCTGGGAAGACCTGGCGAAAAAATACGGTCTGAAACACATCGACACCGACATGAGCTCGGCCCAGGAAATCGCCAAATTCGCTGCGGAAAAAGACAATGCCAGCGCCGACATCGGCGACGTTGGTGCCGCCTTCGGCCCGATCGCGGTCAAGCAAGGCGTGGTGCAACCGTACAAGCCAAGCACCTGGGACCAGATCCCGGACTGGGCTAAAGACAAGGACGGCAACTGGGCACTGGCCTACACCGGCACCATCGCCTTCATCGTCAACAAGAAGCTGCTGCACGGTTCCGACGTACCGACCAAATGGGCTGACCTCAAGGGCGGCAAATACAAGGTTTCCATCGGTGACGTGAGCACCGCTGCGCAAGCTGCCAACGGCGTTCTGGCCGCAGCGCTGGCCAACGGTGGCGACGAGAAGAATATCCAGCCTGCCCTGCTGCTGTTCGCAGACATCGCCAAGCAAGGTCGCCTGTCGATGGCCAACCCGACCATCGCCACCATGGAAAAAGGCGAGATCGAAGTCGGCGTGGTCTGGGACTTCAACGGCCTGAGCTACAAGGCCAAGATGG
>NZ_JBIUWI010000090.1:9357-15436 GCF_044743385.1 Pseudomonas sp. NPDC087639
ATGTAGTGCTGATCCCGTCTGACGGTTCGGTGATTTCCGGCTACACCACCATCATCAACAAATACGCGAAGAACCCGAACGCCGCCAAGCTGACCCGCGAATACATCTTCAGCGACGCCGGCCAGACCAACCTCGCTCGCGGCAACGCCCGTCCGATCCGCGCCGAACACCTGCAACTGCCGGAAGACGTGAAAGCCAAACTGCTGCCGAACGAGCAGTACAAAAAGGTCACGCCGATCAAGGACGCCGATGCGTGGGAGAAAACCTCCAAAGGCCTGCCACAGAAGTGGAACGAAGAAGTCATCGTAGAGATGAAGTAATCCTTCATCTGTAGGAGCTGCCGCAGGCTGCGATCTTTTGATCTTGCTCTTGAAAGGCAAAGTCAAAAGATCGCAGGCTTCGCCAGCTCCTGCAACGTTCGGTCCCAGCCTTGTTTTCGGAGTCACCGCCCCTATGAAGCACAACGTCATCCTTGTCGTGCTCGACGGCCTCAACTACGAAGTCGCGCGTCACGCCATGGGGCATCTGCAGGCTTACGTTGGCGCAGGACGCGCCGCACTCTACAAACTGGAGTGCGAGTTGCCCGCCCTGTCCCGACCACTTTACGAATGCATCCTCACCGGCGTGCCGCCGATCGACAGCGGAATCGTTCACAACGACGTCTCGCGCCTGTCCAACCAGCGCAGCATCTATCACTACGCGCGTGACGCCGGCCTGAAAACTGCCGCCGCGGCCTATCACTGGGTCAGCGAGTTGTATAACCGCTCGCCGTTTGTGGCCGCCCGCGACCGCCACACTGACGATCCATCACTGCCGATCCAGCACGGCCACTTCTACTGGAACGATCACTACCCGGATTCACACCTGTTCGCCGACGCCGAAAACCTGCGCCTGCGGCACACGCCTGACTTCCTGCTGATTCACCCGATGAACATCGACGACGCCGGCCACAAGCACGGCCTCGACACCCCGCAATACCGCAACAGCGCGCGTTTCGCCGACATCATCCTCGCCGACTACTTACAGGCCTGGCTCGACGCCGGTTATCAGGTGCTGGTGACCGCCGATCACGGCATGAACAACGACCGCTCGCACAACGGCCTGCTGCCGGAAGAACGCCAGGTGCCGCTGTTTGTTCTCGGCGACGCTTTCAGCCTCAACGCAGACGCTGCACCGAAGCAGACCGAAATCTGCGGCACGGTCTGCGAACTGCTCGGCGTGCCCCATGACAAACCTGTGTGCCGGGAGCTGCTCAAGTGAATGCCATGACTCGCGGCAAATGGCTGGCGGCACTGTGCCTGGTGCCCTTCGCACTGTTCTTTATCGTGTTTGAAATCGCCCCGCTGATCTGGGTGATGATCAACAGCCTGCAATCGGAAGAGTCCGGTTGGGGCCTGGAAAACTTCAGCAAGATCTTCAGTTCGAAGTTCTACCGACAGGCGATCCAGTACAGCCTGGAAATCAGTTTCTGGTCGAGTGTGTTCGGCATCATCATCGCCGTGCTCGGTGCGTACTCCCTGCGCCGGGTCGACTCGAAACTGCGCAACTTCGTGAATGCCTTCGCCAACATGACCAGCAACTTTGCCGGCGTGCCTCTGGCCTTCGCGTTCATCATCCTGCTCGGTTTCAACGGCAGCATCACCATCATGTTGAAGCAGGCCGGGATCATCGAGGACTTCAACCTGTACTCGAAAACCGGGTTGATCATCCTTTACACCTACTTCCAGATCCCCCTCGGCGTGTTGTTGCTTTACCCGGCCTTCGATGCCTTGCGCGAAGACTGGCGCGAGTCCGCCGAATTGCTCGGTGCCAACGGCTGGCAGTTCTGGCGGCACATCGGTCTGCCGGTCTTGACCCCCGCGCTGCTCGGCACGTTCGTGATCCTGCTGGCCAACGCCCTCGGCGCCTACGCCACGGTGTATGCACTGACCACCGGCAACTTCAACGTGCTGCCGATCCGTATCGCGGCGATGGTCTCCGGCGATATCTCCCTCGATCCGAATCTTGCCAGTGCGCTGGCCGTGGTGCTGGTGGCGCTGATGACCATCGTGACTGTCGTGCATCAACTGCTGTTGAAGAGGAGCTACCATGTCTCGCGTTGAATCCGGCCCGGCCGGCCTCTACCACCGCGTCGTGGTCTACCTGCTGTTCGCCATCCTCTTGGCACCGCTTGTGGGCACACTGATTTACTCAATCGCAAGCAGTTGGTCGGCGACCATTCTGCCCAGCGGCTTTACCTTCAAGTGGTATATCCAGTTGTGGAGCGATCCACGCTTCCTGCACGCCTTCGGTCAGTCATTGCTGGTGTGCGTCGGCGCTCTGGTACTGTCGGTGGTGCTGATCCTGCCGCTGCTGTTTGTGGTGCATTACCACTTCCCCAAACTCGATGCGCTGATGAACATCCTGATCCTGCTGCCCTTCGCGGTGCCGCCAGTGGTGTCGTCGGTCGGCCTGTTGCAGCTCTACGGTTCCGGGCCAATGGCGATGGTTGGTACGCCGTGGATTCTGATCGGTTGCTACTTCACCGTGGCGCTGCCGTTCATGTACCGGGCGATCACCAACAACCTCCAAGCGATCAATCTGCGCGACCTGATGGACGCCGCCCAACTGCTCGGCGCGAGCACCTTTCAGGCAGCAATTCTGGTGGTGCTGCCGAACCTGCGCAAAGGCCTGATGGTGGCGTTGCTGCTGTCGTTCTCGTTCCTGTTCGGTGAGTTCGTCTTCGCCAACATCCTCGTCGGCACCCGCTACGAAACCCTGCAGGTTTATCTGAACAACATGCGCAACAGCAGCGGCCACTTCACCAGTGCGCTGGTCATCTCCTACTTCTTATTCGTGCTGGTCCTGACCTGGATCGCCAATATTCTGAACAAGGACAAAAGCGAATGAGCTATGTCAGCGTCCAACATCTTCAAAAAAACTACGCTGGCACCACGGTGTTCAGCGACATCGACTGCGAAATAAACAAGGGCGAATTCGTCACCCTGCTCGGCCCGTCCGGTTGCGGCAAATCCACCCTGCTACGTTGCATCGCCGGGCTGACGCCGGTCGATGGCGGCAAGATCCTGCTCGATGGCGTCGACATCGTGCCGCTAAGCCCGCAGAAACGTGGCATCGGCATGGTGTTCCAAAGCTACGCGCTGTTTCCCAACATGACCGTCGAACAGAACGTCGCCTTCGGTCTGCGCATGCAAAAGGTCAATGCCGACGACAGCCATAAACGCGTTGCCGAAGTGTTGAAACTGGTTGAACTGAACGACTTCGCCAGTCGCTATCCCCATCAGCTTTCCGGTGGCCAATGCCAGCGCGTTGCCCTCGCCCGTTCGCTGGTGACTCGTCCGCGCCTGTTGCTGCTGGATGAGCCGCTGTCGGCCCTCGATGCACGGATTCGCAAGCACCTGCGCGAACAGATTCGTCAGATCCAGCGGGAGCTCGGCCTGACCACGATCTTCGTCACCCACGATCAGGAAGAAGCGCTGACCATGTCTGACCGGATTTTCCTGATGAATCAGGGAAAAATCGTACAGAGCGGCGACGCCGAAACCCTGTACACCGCGCCTGTCGATGTGTTCGCCGCCGGCTTCATCGGCAACTACAACCTGCTCGATGCCGACGACGCGTCGAAGCTGTTGCAGCGCCCGATCAACCACCGCATTGCCATTCGCCCGGAAGCCATCGAACTGAGCCTGAACGGCGAACTCGACGCACAGATCCGCAGCCACAGCCTGCTCGGCAACGTCATCCGCTATCGCGTCGAAGCGCGCGGCGTAGAGTTGGTGGTGGATGTGCTCAACCGTTCGGCCGCCGATCTGCACCCCGACGGTCAGCGTCTGGCACTTTCCATCGATCCGACGGCCCTGTGTGAGGTAGCCTGATGACTTTGCTGACGTTGAAGAGAGAACTGCACTGATGGCCCTGGCAATTTTTGATCTGGACGAAACCCTCATCCACGGCGACTGCGCCACCCTCTGGAGCGAGCAGATGGGCCGTTTGGGCTGGGTCGATCCCGAATCGTACATGCGCAAAAACAACGAGCTGATGGATGCCTACAGCCATGGCAAATTGCGCATGGAAGACTACATGGACTTCAGCCTCGAACCACTGATCGGCCGCACCCCAGAAGAAGTCGAGCACTTGGTCGGCCCGTGGGTTGAAGACTTCATCGAACCGATCATCTTCAGCGACGCGACCAAAACCATCGCCGCCCACCGCAAGGCCGGGGACCGGATTCTGGTGATCTCGGCGTCGGGCACGCATCTGGTCAAGCCGATTGCCGATCGGTTGGGCATCGACGAAGTCCTCGGCATCGAACTGGAAGTCGCGCATGGCGTGTACAGCGGCCATACCGTCGGCACCCTGACTTACCGCGAAGGCAAGATCACCCGCTTGCTTGAGTGGCTGGATGCTGAAGAGGAAAACCTGGAGGGCGCGAGTTTCTATTCCGACTCACGCAATGACCTGCCGTTGTTGCTGAAGGTGGATTTCCCGCACGTGGTCAATCCGGATCCGGTGCTGCTTGAACATGCCGAAAAGGCCGGCTGGCCGATCCATCTCTGGAAGTAACGGAGATCAAACGTAGGAGTGAGCCTGCTCGCGATGGCGGTCTGTCAGCCAACATCAATGCTGACTGATAGACCGCCATCGCGAGCAGGCTCACTCCTGCAAGGTTTTGCGTTGTCAGCTAAGGGTTTCGTCAATCACCAACACCAGTTTTCCGGAAACGGTATTGCTCGCCAGCTCGGCAAATGCCGCCTCGGCGTCTTTCACCGGGAAAGCCTTGGCCAACTGCGGACTCAAGCGTCCTTCGGCAAACAACGGCCACACATGCTGACTCAGGTCACTGAACAGATCGGCCTTGAACTGATCGTCACGACTGCGCAGCGTAGAACCCAGCAATTGCACGCGCTTGGCCAACACCTGGGCCAGATCCAGCTTCGCCTCACGGCCCCCCATCAAACCGATCAACACCCAACGCCCATCCAGCGCCATGAGCTTGAGATTGAGCGCCGAGTAGTTGCCGCCGACCGGATCGAGAATCACATCGAACGGGCCGAAGTCGCGCAAGCTTTCCAGATCATCCGTACGCACTACGCCGCCCTGGGCTCCCAATGCTTCACAGTAAGCCAAACGCTCGGTCGAGCCGACGCTGACCCAGCACGGGTTGCCGAACGCCTTGCACAGCTGAATAGCGGCTGAACCAATTCCACTTGCCCCGGCGTGCAAGAGAACTTTCTCACCCGGTTTGAGCGCCGCAAGCTGAAACACATTCAGCCAGACCGTTGCATAAACCTCGGGTAATGCCGCCGCCTCGATCAACGACACGCCTTCGGGAACCGGCAGCACGTGCCGCCCGTCGACGACCACCTCTTCGGCCATGCCACCCCCGGCCAGCAAGGCGCAGACCCGGTCGCCGACGTGCCACGAACTGCCCGCACCGACCTCGCTGATCACCCCGGAACACTCAAGACCGAGGACTTGGCTGGCACCCGGGGGCGGCGGATAAAGCCCTGCTTTCTGTAATAAATCGGCGCGATTGAGGCCGGCTGCCGCCACTCGGATGCGGACTTGTCCTACATCACACGTAGGACTCGGCTCTTCAACCCATGCCACTTGACCTTCCACGCCTTGCAATGCCTTCACAGTGCCTCCATAGTGAGTCTGGACTGAGCCCGAAGCTGTAGCGCCGGGCTTTTTGCATTATGCGACCGGCTCTCGTAGAACCGGCGACTTCAAAGACGGCCTAATATGCGTTATCAATTGTCCCCGCGTCGAATCAGCATGAAGCATTTGCTCCCCAGCACCGCCCTCGCTCTTTTCATCGGCATCGGCCTGTTGCCGGTGTCGGGCAATACATTCGCAGCCAACAGCTGGGACAAATTGCAGCCTGATCGCGATGAAGTCATCGCCAGCCTGAACGTCGTCGAGTTGCTCAAGCGTCACCACTACAGCAAGCCGCCGCTCGACGATGCGCGCTCGGTGATCATCTACGACAGCTACCTCAAGCTGCTGGATCCGTCGCGCAGCTATTTCATGGCCAGCGACATCGCCGAATTCGACAAGTGGAAGACCCAGTTCGACG
>NZ_JBIUWI010000091.1:0-9764 GCF_044743385.1 Pseudomonas sp. NPDC087639
CTGGGCGATGGTCTGCGTCCGGGGTCGATTGCCGACGCCAACGACGCAGCGCAGTTCGGCGAACTGGAAACCCTCGGCGAGCTGACCAAAATCGCCTGGAAGCACGACGTGCAGTGCATGATCGAAGGCCCGGGCCACGTGCCGATGCAGTTGATCAAAGAGAACATGGACAAGCAGCTGGAGTGCTGCGACGAGGCGCCGTTCTACACCCTCGGCCCGCTGACCACTGACATCGCGCCGGGCTATGACCACATCACCTCGGGCATCGGTGCGGCGATGATCGGCTGGTTCGGTTGCGCCATGCTCTGCTACGTGACGCCGAAGGAACACTTGGGTCTGCCGAACAAGGATGACGTTAAGACCGGGATCATCACCTACAAGATCGCCGCTCACGCAGCGGATTTGGCCAAAGGTCACCCGGGCGCGCAGATCCGCGACAACGCCTTGAGCAAGGCGCGTTTCGAGTTCCGCTGGGAAGACCAGTTCAACCTCGGTCTGGACCCGGACACCGCCCGTTCGTATCACGATGAAACCCTGCCCAAGGACTCGGCCAAGGTCGCGCATTTCTGTTCGATGTGCGGGCCTAAATTCTGCTCGATGAAGATCACTCAGGAAGTCCGCGAATACGCGGCCAACCAGCGGATCGACGCGGTCGACGTGGACGTCGCCCAAGGTCTGGCGGAACAGGCCGAGCGGTTCAAGAAGGAAGGCAGTCAGCTGTACAAAAAAGTCTGATCCCTAGCTGGTCTTTTGTGGTGAGTGGATTTATCCCCGATGGGTTGCGAAGCAGCCCCAAAATCTGAGAATGCGGTACGTCTGAAAGACCCGGTTCTCAAAGTTGCGACTGCTGCGCAGTCGATCGGGGATAAATCCCCTCGCCACAAGAGGGCAGCTTGATCAACACAACAACAAATGTCCCTCTGAGATAACACCCTTGAGCATTCAACCCAGCACGTATTCCCCCGACCTCGCCATACCCGCCGACAAGCGTGTGTTCGGCGGTCGTGATCTGTTTTCCCTGTGGTTCTCTCTCGGTATCGGCCTGATGGTGCTACAGACCGGTGCGCTGCTGGCGCCGGGTCTGGGCCTGTCCGGTTCGCTGCTGGCGATTTTCCTCGGCACGCTGGTCGGCGTTTTACTGCTGGCCGCCGTCGGCGTGATCGGCAGCGACACCGGCCTGTCGTCGATGGCCGCGCTCAAACTCAGCCTCGGCAGCAGAGGCGCAAGCCTGCCGGCGCTGCTCAATCTGCTGCAACTGATCGGTTGGGGCTCCTTCGAAATCATCGTCATGCGCGATGCCGCCAGCCTGCTTGGCACGCGCGCGTTCAGCGAAGGTTCGCTGTGGTCGAACCCGGTGTTGTGGACGCTGTTCTTCGGCGCGCTGGCCACTTTGCTCGCTGTTAGCGGCCCGCTGACGTTCGTCCGCCAGATCCTGCGCAAGTGGGGCATCTGGTTGCTGTTGGCGGCATGCCTCTGGCTGACCTGGAACCTGTTCGCCAAGGCTGATCTGGCTGCTCTGTGGGCGCGTGCCGGTGATGGTTCGATGCCATTTGCCGTGGGCTTCGACATTGCTATCGCGATGCCGCTGTCGTGGCTGCCGCTGATCGCCGACTATTCGCGATTCGGCAAACGGGCGAAGAATGTGTTCGGTGGTACTGCGGTCGGTTTCTTTATCGGCAACTTCTGGCTGATGAGCCTTGGCGTGGCGTACACCCTGGCGTTTGCGCCGAGCGGTGAAGTCAATGCGCTGCTGCTGGCCCTGGCCGGTGCCGGTCTGGGTATTCCGCTGCTGCTGATTCTGCTCGACGAGTCGGAAAACGCTTTTGCCGATATTCACTCGGCGGCGGTGTCCAGCGGGATTCTGTTGCGCCTGAAAGTCGAGCATCTGGCCTTGGCCATCGGCGTGATCTGCACGCTGATCGCACTGCTGGCGCCGTTGGCGCAGTACCAGAACTTCCTGCTGCTGATCGGTTCGGTGTTTGCGCCGCTGTTCGGCGTGGTGCTGGTGGATCACTTCATTCTGCGTAAACGCAGCGGTCAGGTCGCATCAGCCGCATTGCGCTGGCCGGCACTGTTGGCTTGGCTGGGTGGGGTCAGCACCTACCACTTGCTGGCGAATCTGTATCCGGATGTCGGCGCAACCCTGCCGGCGCTGGTGCTGGCAGGGCTGCTGCAGTTTGTGCTCGGTCGTGCCTTCAGTTACGGCCGGGGAACAGCTCAGGCTTGAGAATGCCGTTCAGGCGCGGGTAAGGAATCTTCAGTTCGACGTGGCCCAGCGCGTAAGGCGCGATGGTGCTCACTTCGTACTTGAGGATCACCGCGCCGTAGGTCAGTGCCACGTTCGGGGTTTTCTTGAACGGCCAGCTCGAAACGAACTCCGCTTCCTGATCGAGCTTGGTGCTGATCAACCAGCTGTTATGTGCAACCTGCGCAGCCTTCCAGAATGCGTCTTCCTGACCCGGCATCAACATGTCGGACAGGTTCAGCACTTTGTGCTGCTGGCGCGAATAGTTGATGAAGCCACGACCCGGTGTGCCGTGGGCGCCGCCGGTGTCGAGGTAGCTCGACAATTCGATGATCACCAAGCCGTCATGCTGCTCGCGTACTTTCGCTTGCAGGTAGCTGCTGTTGCGCGGACCGGCATTGGCCAGAAACTGCTCGCGATAGGCCGCCAGCGTCGGCGCCACGGGTGCGTTCGCCTCGGTGCGGGTCATTTGCAGCAGGCGTTTTTCGATGATGCCATCCAGAGCAGGTTCTGCCGGGAAGCGCAGGGTGTCGATGTTCACCAGTGGGCAGTCAGGGTTGGAGCAGCCGGTTTTCAGCTGCTCCGACGCATCGCGGGTGGTTTCCAGCGGCGTACGGTAGTTGGGCTGGAACAGGCTCGCACACGCGCCCAGGGTCAGGGCGATGGCGGCCACGGAGGCAATTTTGAAAAGCGACATGGGCGTCCTTTCTGAAACAGGGGAAGGCAAAAAGTTACCGCTTCGACTCTCAACGAAGCAGTCAGTTCGCCACTAAGCTAATTAGAGTGGGTTTCGCCTCCACCGTCCATCCCGCTGACGGTAAAGGGGCTGCATCAATCGGTGCGGGCGCGTTAGGATGGCGCGAAGTCGAGGTTGCAAGTAACAAATAGGAACCTCGTAACGGATTTGCAGTAAAGAGGATGCTCATGACTGACTTTGCCAACGCCATTCCGACCGCCGTCGATATCGTGCGGCGTGAAAAATGCTACGAGGGTTTTTACAAACTCGACCGCGTGCACCTGCGCCATGAGTTGTTTGCTGGCGGCATGAGCCGCGAAATCAACCGCGAAGTGTTCGTGCGCCACGATGCCGTGTGCATGTTGCCTTACGATCCGCAGCGTGACGAAGTGGTACTGATCGAGCAGTTTCGCGTCGGCGCCATGGGCAAGGCTGACAATCCCTGGTTGGTCGAACTGGTCGCCGGTCTGATCGACAAGGACGAAGAGCCGGAAGAAGTTGCTCACCGCGAGGCGCAGGAGGAAGCTGGGCTGGACATCAAGGCCCTGTGGCCGATGACCAAATATTTCCCGTCGCCGGGCGGCAGCAACGAGTTCGTGCATTTGTATCTGGGGCGTTGCAGCACGGATGGCGTCGGCGGCCTGCATGGGTTAGAGGAAGAGGCCGAAGATATCCGCGTCACGGTCTGGGCGTTCGAAGATGCCCTGCAAGCCGTACGTGACGGACGTATTGCCAACGCGGCGAGCATCATCGCTTTGCAGTGGCTGGCGCTGAACCGCGCCGAAGTGAGGGGGTTATGGTCGTAAACAAGTTGCGCGATCGTTATCGAGTCGACCTCGCGGGGCTGCAAGCCGCCTGCGAGGCCAACTACGCGCGCCTGATGCGACTGTTGCCGGACATGCGCAACGAACCCGAGGCGCGGCGCATCGCCGTGACCCAGGGCGAGCAGATGCTCGGCGTGCTGGCCCTCGAAGTGCTGCAAACCTGCCCGTACACCACCACGCTGCAAGTGCGTCAGGAACACAGCCTGCCATGGCTGCCGGTGCCGCAACTGGAGGTGCAGGTCTATCACGACGCGCGCATGGCTGAGGTGATCAGCGCCGAGCATGCACGACGCTTTCGCGGCATCTATCCTTACCCGAACGCCGCGATGCATCAGCCCGATGAAAAAGCTCAGCTCAATCTGTTCCTGGGGGAATGGCTGAGTCATTGTCTGGCGTTGGGGCACGAGTACGAAGTCGTACGCTAGTTGTGAACTGCGTCCGGTTCCTCGGTTTCCCCTTTCAGTGATCCCCCAGCATAATTGCGGCACTTGACCGATTCCGTGCTTTTGCCTTGGGAGAACGCCTTGCCGAGCGTATCCACGTTGACCACCGCCGATCCGGCGCTGCTGGTGCAGTTGTCCGACAGCCATCTGTTCGCTGAAGCGGACGGCACGTTGCTGGGTATGAATACTCGGGAGAGCCTGCAAAAGGTCATTGAGTTGGTGCTCAAGCAGCAGCCGCAGATCGACCTGATGCTCGCCACGGGGGATCTTTCCCAGGACGGCACACTGGAGTCGTACCAGCAGTTTCGTGAGCTGACCACGCAGATCGATGCGCCGGCGCGCTGGATTCCCGGCAATCACGATGAGCCGCAGATCATGGCGGTGGCGGCAGTGCAGAGTGCGCTGCTGGAGTCGGTGGTCGATGTCGGCAACTGGCGCGTGACCTTGCTCGACTCGGCTGTGCCGGGTTCAGTGCCGGGATATCTTCAAGACGATCAATTGCAGTTGCTGGCCCGCTCGTTGAGCGAAGCGCCCGAGCGCCATCATCTGGTGTGCTTCCATCATCATCCGGTGTCGATTGGTTGCCCGTGGATGGAGCCGATTGGCCTGCGCAATCCCGAGGCGTTTTTCGAAGTGCTGGATCGTTTTCCACAGGCGCGGGCGGTGTTGTGGGGGCATGTGCATCAGGAGATCGACCGCGAGCGCAATGGCGTGCGGTTGTTGGCATCGCCGTCGACCTGCATTCAGTTCGAACCGGGCAGTGAAGACTTCAAGGTCGGCGAACAGGCGCCGGGGTATCGCTGGTTGCGGCTGTTGCCGGATGGGCGGCTGGAAACTGGGGTTGAGCGCGTTACCGGTTTTGCTTTTACCGTTGATTACGGGTCTGACGGTTACTGATTGCCAATCAAAAGCACCTCACCCCAGCCCTCTCCCGGAGGGAGAGGGGGCCGACCGAGGTGTCTGGCGTCATACGCCGACGTGAAATACCGAGTCGATTATGAATTCGCTGAAGCTTGAATATCCCTCATTCAGCCCCTCGCTCTCAGAAAGAGAGGGACTGACCGAGGTGTCTGGCGTTATCCATCGACCTGAGCGATTGTGTCGATTGTGGATTCGACGAAGCTCTTTCAGGTCGGCGTACTTCTGAAATATCCCCCATTCGGTCCCCTCTCCCTCCGGGAGAGGGCTAGGGTGAGGGGCTTTCTCCCTGTAAACTCCGCTATCTTTCGCCGACACTCAGGGAGCTCAAATGTCTGGTTCGATCCTCTATATCCACGGTTTCAACAGCGCCCCGGCCTCGAAAAAGGCCTGTCAGCTGGTCGCGGTGATGGAGCGGCTGGGCTTGAGCGATCAACTGCGTGTTCCCGCCCTGCATCACCATCCGCGCGAAGCCATCGGTCAGTTGGAGCAAGCGATTGCCGAACTGGGTCGGCCGCTGCTGGTGGGAAGCTCACTCGGCGGCTACTATGCGACTCACTTGGCCGAGCGCCATGGCCTCAAAGCCCTGCTGGTCAACCCGGCCGTCAGTCCGCACCGGATGTTCGACGGTTATCTGGGGACGCAGAAAAACCTGTACACCGATGAAGCCTGGGAATTGACCCACGACCACGTAATGGCCCTGGCCGAACTGGAAGTGCCGGCGCCCCAGGATGCGCTGCGCTATCAGGTATGGTTGCAGACCGGCGATGAAACACTGGATTATCGCCTCGCCCAGCAGTATTACCGCGCCTGTGCCTTGCGCATTCAGGCTGGCGGTGATCACAGTTTTCAAGGTTTTGCCGGGCAATTGCCGGCGTTGCTGAGTTTTGCCGGCATTGGCGCCGATGTGTATCAGGCAATCGATTTCACCGCACTGTGATGTCTTGCCCCTATTTCATGAATGACTGACGACGAGACCCTATGGCCACTCCCAGCGCTAGCTCTTATAACGCCGACGCCATCGAAGTCCTCTCGGGCCTCGACCCGGTGCGCAAACGCCCCGGCATGTACACCGACACCAGTCGGCCGAACCACCTCGCTCAGGAAGTCATCGACAACAGCGTCGACGAAGCCCTGGCCGGCCACGCCACATCGGTGCAGGTCATCCTGCACGCCGACCACTCGCTGGAAGTCAGCGACGACGGCCGTGGTATGCCGGTCGACATCCACCCGGAAGAGGGCGTGTCGGGCGTCGAACTGATCCTCACCAAGCTCCATGCGGGTGGCAAGTTTTCCAACAAGAACTACCAGTTCTCCGGCGGTCTGCACGGGGTAGGTATTTCTGTGGTCAACGCCTTGTCGACCGAAGTCCGGGTGCGTGTAAAACGTGACGGCAACGAATACCAGATGACCTTCAACGACGGCTTCAAGGCCTCGGAGCTGGAAATCGTCGGCACGGTCGGCAAGCGCAACACCGGCACCAGCGTGTACTTCGCGCCGGATCCGAAGTATTTCGATTCACCGAAATTCTCCATCAGCCGCCTCAAGCACGTGCTCAAGGCCAAGGCTGTGCTGTGCCCGGGGCTGCTGGTCAGCTTCGAAGACAAAGGCACTGGCGAGAAAGTCGAGTGGCATTACGAAGACGGCCTGCGTTCCTATCTGGTCGACGCAGTCAGTGAGTTCGAACGTCTGCCAGATGAACCGTTCTGCGGCGCTTTCGCCGGCAATAAAGAAGCGGTCGACTGGGCGCTGCTGTGGCTGCCGGAAGGTGGCGACGCGGTGCAGGAAAGCTACGTCAACCTGATTCCGACGGCTCAGGGTGGTACCCACGTCAACGGCTTGCGTCAGGGTTTGCTGGATGCGATGCGCGAGTTCTGCGAATTCCGCAGCCTGCTGCCGCGCGGCGTGAAGCTGGCGCCGGAAGACGTCTGGGAGCGCATCGCCTTCGTCCTGTCGATGAAGATGCAGGAGCCGCAATTCTCCGGCCAGACCAAAGAGCGCTTGTCGTCCCGCGAAGCGGCGGCGTTCGTTTCCGGCGTGGTCAAGGACGCGTTCAGCCTGTGGCTCAACGCCAACCCGGAAACCGGTCTGGCGCTGGCGGAACTGGCGATCAACAACGCCGGTCGTCGTCTCAAGGCGAGCAAGAAAGTCGAGCGCAAGCGTGTCACCCAGGGGCCGGCACTGCCGGGCAAACTGGCCGACTGCGCCGGGCAGGACCCGATGCGCTCCGAGCTGTTCCTGGTCGAAGGTGATTCCGCCGGCGGTTCCGCCAAGCAAGCGCGGGACAAAGAGTTCCAGGCGATCCTGCCGTTGCGCGGCAAGATCCTCAATACCTGGGAAGTCGACGGCAGCGAAGTGCTCGCCAGCCAGGAAGTGCACAACATTGCCGTGGCTATCGGTGTCGATCCGGGCGCGGCAGACATGAGCCAACTGCGCTACGGCAAGATCTGCATCCTCGCCGACGCCGACTCCGACGGTCTGCACATCGCCACGCTGCTCTGCGCTTTGTTCGTCCAGCATTTCCGCCCGCTGGTGGATGCCGGTCACGTTTATGTCGCAATGCCGCCGCTGTACCGCATCGACCTTGGCAAAGAGATTTACTACGCCCTCGACGAAGCCGAACGCGACGGGATTCTTGACCGTCTGGTGGCCGAGAAGAAGCGCGGCAAGCCGCAGGTCACCCGATTCAAAGGCCTGGGTGAAATGAACCCGCCGCAGTTGCGTGAAACCACCATGGACCCGAACACCCGGCGTCTGGTGCAACTGACGCTGGGCGAAGATTTCGCCGAAACCTCGGAAATGATGGACATGCTGCTGGCGAAGAAACGCGCCGGTGACCGCAAGACCTGGCTCGAATCCAAAGGCAACCTCGCCGAGGTGCTGGCCTGATGCGGTTTGGCTGGGCCTTGGCGGGTGTGTTGCTGCTGAGTTCGATGACCGTGTTGGCAGAGCCTGCACCGGAACTGCGGGTGCTGTCCGAGCATCCGGTCGACGGCATGCGCGGCGGCAACCTGTCGGGGCTGGCCTTGTGCGGCACCGAACTGTGGACGGTGTCGGATCGCGATGACGATCAGATCTACCGGCTCAACACTGCTGATCAGGTCTGGCAGGCCGAAACCGTGCACATTGATGTGCCGAAAGTACCCGACAGCGGCTTGCCCTGGGGCCTGAGTTCGCGCACATGGGCGGCATCGTTCATCCGTGGCGGCGATCTGGATTTCGAAGGCATCAGCTGCGACAGCGCTGGCAATCGCTATATCGTCAGCGAAGCCCATGCAGCCGTTTTGCAGGTGCCGGTCAGCGGCCCGGCCAACTGGCTGAAGATCTCGCCGATGTTGGTTCGCGAAGCGCGGGCCAGCGGCATGCTCCTGCACTTCAATGCGATTTTGGAAGGTCTGGCGATCAACCCGGCAGGCGATCAGATGTGGCTGGCCGCCGAACGGCAAAGCCGTGGCCTGCTGAAGATCAAGCGCCAGCAGACGGTGTGGGATTGCGACGGTCGCTGCGTGCTGCTCAGTGAGGGCGGCAAGGAGATGCAGCCGTCGCAGTTCCCCAAGGCCAAAGCGGTTCATCGGGACTTTTCCGACCTTTCGTTGTTCAACGGCAAACTGTTTACCCTGGAACGCAACGCTTTCCAGATTTGTCGCCGTGATGCGCAGACAGCCAAGGTCGAGCGTTGCTGGTCGTATGCCGCCGAACTGTTGCAGGCAAACCGCCGTTACGCGCAGAACTACGGGCTGGAAGAGGCGCTGATTGTTGATGCTGAAGGTGCGTGGATCGGCGTTGACAACAATTTTGGTCCGCGTGCCGACGGTGAAGTCCGGCCGGTCATCTGGCGCTTCGCTGCCCCTGAAGGTGGCTGGAGCGCCAAGCCATGAGCCAGCAACCACCGGGTAAACGCGCCGGTCGGGTGCTGATGATTCTGGCGTGGTGTGCTGCACTTTTTCTGGCCACACGGTTTTTCGGCCAGTGGGAACAACGCCAGCAGAATCCGAACGTCGTCGTGAGTTCGGAGCAGGGCGAAGGCTTTATTGAAGTGAAGCTGGCGAGCAATGCCCAAGGGCATTTTGTCGCCAGCGGCCAGATCAACGGTGAGCCGGTGGAGTTCATGCTCGACACCGGCGCGACCGATGTGGCGATCCCGGCGGATCTGGCCAAAAGCTTGAAGCTGGAAGAAGGTTTCGGTGTGACCCTGAGCACGGCCAATGGCCTGAGCCAGGGCTATCGGACAAAAATTGCCCGCCTGCAACTGGGCGACATCGTGCTGCGGGATGTTCGCGCACTGGTGGCGCCGGGGCTGCATGGTGATCAGGTGCTGCTCGGCATGAGCGCCCTGAACAAACTTGAATTTACTCAGCGCGGTGGCACCATGCTGCTGCGCCAGACAACGAACCGATGAGGCCTGCATGAGCAACCCCCTTGATCTCAGCCTGGACGGTGTAGAACGCCGATCGTTGGCCGACTTCACCGAAAGTGCCTACCTCAACTACTCCATGTACGTGATCATGGACCGTGCTCTGCCGCATATCGGCGACGGCCTGAAACCGGTACAGCGGCGTATCGTCTACGCCATGAGCGAGCTGGGCCTGAACGCCCAG
>NZ_JBIUWI010000091.1:9774-14398 GCF_044743385.1 Pseudomonas sp. NPDC087639
ATCGGCGCGTACCGTCGGTGACGTGCTCGGCAAGTTCCACCCGCACGGCGACTCGGCGTGCTACGAAGCGATGGTGCTGATGGCCCAGCCGTTCAGCTATCGCTACACGCTGGTCGACGGCCAGGGTAACTGGGGTGCGCCGGATGATCCCAAGTCCTTCGCCGCCATGCGTTACACCGAAGCGCGGCTGTCGCGTTATTCCGAAGTGCTGCTCAGTGAACTGGGCCAGGGCACTGCAGATTGGGGGCCTAACTTCGACGGCACCCTGCAGGAGCCGCTGGTATTGCCGGCGCGCTTGCCGAACATCCTGCTCAACGGCACCACCGGTATCGCCGTGGGCATGGCCACCGACGTACCGCCGCACAACCTGCGCGAAGTCGCGACTGCGTGCGTGCGCCTGCTCGACGAGCCGAAAGCCACGGTCGAGCAACTCTGCGAACACATTCAGGGCCCGGACTACCCGACCGAAGCGGAAATCATCACGCCGCGCGCCGACCTGCTGAAAATGTACGAAACCGGCAAGGGCTCGGTGCGCATGCGCGCCGTGTACCACGTCGAGGACGGCGACATCATCGTCACCGCGCTGCCGCATCAGGTCTCCGGAGCCAAAGTGCTGGAGCAGATTGCCGCGCTGATGCAGGCAAAACCGTCGAAAGCCCCGCAGATCGCTGACCTGCGTGACGAATCCGACCACGAAAACCCGTGCCGCATCGTTATCATCCCGGTCAACAGCCGCGTCGATCACGAAGCGCTGATGCAGCACCTGTTCGCCAGTACCGAACTGGAGTCGACCTACCGGGTCAACGTCAACATCATCGGGCTGGACGGCAAACCACAGCTGAAAAACCTGCGCGCGTTGCTCGTGGAATGGCTGGAATTCCGGGTGCTGACCGTGCGTCGCCGCCTGCAATTCCGCCTCGACAAGGTTGAGCGTCGCCTGCACCTGTTGGACGGTTTGTTGATCGCCTACCTCAACCTGGATGAAGTGATCCACATCATCCGTACCGAGGAACACCCGAAAGCCAAACTGATCGAGCGTTTCGCTCTCAGCGAGATCCAGGCCGACTACATTCTCGACACCCGTCTGCGTCAGTTGGCGCGACTGGAAGAAATGAAGCTGCGTGACGAGCAGGACGAACTGCTCAAGGAACAAGCCAAGCTGCAAGCCCTGCTGGGCAGCGAAGCCAAGCTGAAGAAACTGGTGCGCACCGAGTTGATCAAGGACGCCGAAACCTATGGCGACGACCGTCGCTCGCCAATCGTCGAGCGCGCCGAAGCCAAAGCGTTGACCGAGCACGATCTGCTGCCAAACGAGAAAGTGACTGTCGTACTGTCGGAAAAAGGCTGGATCCGTTCGGCCAAGGGCCACGATATCGACGCCACCGGCCTGTCGTACAAGGCCGGCGACGGCTTCAAGACCTCGGCAGCGGGGCGCTCGAACCAGTTTGCGGTGTTTATCGACTCCACCGGCCGCAGCTATTCGGTGGCCGCGCACACCTTGCCATCGGCCCGTGGCCAAGGTGAACCGTTGACTGGCCGTCTGACGCCGCCACCGGGCGCATCGTTCGAATGCGTGCTGATGCCTGAAGACGACGCGCTTTACGTGATCGCCTCTGACGCCGGTTACGGTTTTGTGGTCAAGGGTGAGGACCTGCAAGCCAAGAACAAGGCCGGTAAAGCCCTGTTGAGCCTGCCAAACAACGCCAAGGTGATCGCACCGCGTCCGGTGGCCGATCGTGAGCAGAACTGGTTGGCCTCGGTCACGACCGAAGGTCGCCTGCTGATCTTCAAAATCAGCGATCTGCCACAATTAGGTAAGGGCAAAGGCAACAAGATCATCGGTATTTCCGGTGAACGTGTGGCCAGTCGCGAAGAATATGTCACGGACATCGCTGTGCTTCCGGAAGGCGCGACCTTGGTGTTGCAGGCCGGAAAACGGACTCTGTCGCTGAAAGCCGACGACCTCGAACACTACAAAGGTGAGCGTGGACGTCGCGGCAATAAACTGCCAAGGGGCTTCCAGCGAGTGGATGCGCTGCTCGTCGAAAACCTCAATTAGGTGATAACACGCCCCCTAGAGCGCTCGATCTACGATTTAACGCGTAGATCGACGCTTTGGCGCTGGAGTCGGAACGCATATTCACGGATGATATGGCCTTTCAAGCGCCGGCGTGGCTGAGCGTTCTTCATATTTATTGAGTATTTTCACTGTGGTCAGCCTTGTGGCGGCCACCTGGACGGGATGATGACTGCTCTGCGCCCCCTTATTTTCCTGCTCGCCGGCGTTTTGGGCCTGGCGGGTTGCAGCGTTCACCAGCCGGTGTCGCTGTATCAACTGGACAGCGGAAGTCCGGTTCAGCCTGCGCAAAGCGCGGGCATGGCGGTTTTGTTGGGCCCGGTTGTGCTGGCCGATTACCTGCAACGTGAAACTCTGCTGCAACGTCAACCGGATGGCAGCCTGCAGGCGGCGACCGATGGTCGTTGGGCTGGCAGCCTTTCGTCGGATATCGATCAGTTGTTGCTGCGTCAGGTTGCCGGTCATCTGGATAGCCAGCGTGTCGTGCTGGCACCGGCCACTCAGGGCTTCACCCCTGACGTGCAGGTATTGATGACCATCACGCGTCTGGACTCCGGCGAGAAGCAACCGGCGATTCTCGATGCGCAATGGCGCCTGATCGACCGTCGTGGCCAGGTGCGAGATAACCGCATCATCCACCTGCAAGAGCTGCACGCCGGCAGTACGGCTTCGCAGGTGCAGGCGCAGGGGATTCTGTTGCAGCGTCTGTCCGAGCAGCTGTCGGTGGCGCTCAAGCCGTTGGCTAATCAGCCACCAGTGGCTGAAGCTCCGCGCAAAGCAGCGCCGAAACCGGCAGCGCCGGCGGCGGAAGCCGAGAAGCAGCCGAAGATTCCGATGGCATCGCCGATTCGCACGGATATGGAAGTGTTCCGCTTCTGAGTCTGTTTGAGTCGAGACAGAGCCCGCCTTGTGCGGGCTTTGTTGTGTCTGGGGGCTGGAAATCCTTGCCGTCAGTGCGGGCCTCTTCGCGAGCAAGCTCGCTCCCACAGGTATTGCAGGTGTTCACAAGATCTGTGGCAGCCACCGTCCACTGTGGGAGCGAGCTTGCTCGCCAAAGGGCCGTTACAGGCAACAAAAAAGCCCGCAGACAATCGCTTGTCTGCGGGCTTCTGTGCATCTGGGCTAAGGCTTACGCCCGACGCTCATGCATCCGCGCCAGTTGCCGTTCCAGCATCGACGGATAAGGCTCCATCAACCGCTCCACGCAGCACGCCCCCTCAGGGCTGGCAATCGGCCGGATACGCGCACGCTGACGGATCAGCGCATCATCGCTGATCTTGCGCTCCACCAGCAGCAGGTTGCGACTGTGCTGCGACAGGGCCAGTGCATCCTGGGCCGAATCGGTCAGCAGCAGATCAATCTGGCTCAGACCGAACAACTCATCGCCAAGGGTCAGGCCCAGTTGCAATTGCAGGGTGATGCCGCTGTCGGCGACTTCGATCTGCAACTGATGGCCCAGCGCCCGTAACAACTCGCCGCAGCAAATCGCGTTGGTCAGGTAGTCGTCGCCACTGTCTTCGGTGTGGAACAGCATCAGCGTGCTGCCGTCGTTCAGGGTTTCGATTTCGCCCTGATACAGCGAGGCGGCCTGATCGAGGCAGTCGCGATAGCGCTCCTGCAACTCTTCCAGACGCGCACGTGGCAGACGACGCAGTTGCTCCTGAGAACCCAGTTGAACCGCCAGCACCGCCGTGTGTTGCGGCACGCTCGGGGTGGCTTTGCGAATCTGCGGTTGTGCGGCAGCGTTCAAGGACTCGTCGCGCAGATCGGCGAACGGGTCATCGTCATCATCGTCTTCGACGGTGCTGACCAAGTGGCGTGGTGCAGGCTTCTGCGCGGCCATCGGACGGGTTTCGTCAAAGCTCGGGTCACGCAGATTGCGCACCTCGAACTCGGTCTCGTCTTCCTCGTCTTCGAACTCGGGTTCCGGCTCAGGCGCGGGCTCCGGCGCATAGTTGGCGTGCAACTGACGGGCGAGATCGCCGATTTCGTCCTGACGCTCCATGCCCGGCGTGTGCTCGTCAATCCGGCGCAGCCATACACGCAATTGCAGCAGCGGGGTCGACAGGTAGCGGCCCATGCGCAAGCTCAAGGCCAGCGACAGCGCCAACAGAATCGCACTCAAAATGCCCATGCTTTGCAGGCTGATGGTCATCGGCTGCTGGAACTGATCCATGTCCAGGCTGATGCGCAGTTGCCCGGCGGTCACGTCCTGGAAAGTGATCTTGCTCTCGTACATGCCCTCGGCTTCGCCCAACAGGCTGTGCTTGGGGCGCTGACCGGATTCGGCGAGGATGCGGTTATCCACGCTATAGATTGCCGCGTGGGCCACCAGTTTGTTCTTGGTCAGGTTATTGAGCAGCACGTTGAGGCTGAGGATGTCGTTGGACACCAACAGCTCTGTGGCGGAAGTGGCCGTTTGCGTGGTCAGGCTTTCGCCCAGCGCATCGGCCTGCTCGTGCATGGCCTGCTTGAACTGCAAGCCCATCACGCAGGCATAAATCACCAGCGCCAGAGCGACGAGGATCACGTTATGGCTGGCAATGC
>NZ_JBIUWI010000092.1:0-7557 GCF_044743385.1 Pseudomonas sp. NPDC087639
GTGAAAAGCAACTGTACGATCACCACTTTGCCCAGCTCTGACTGCGCCACTTCCTGCACGCTCGCTGTAGCCTTCTGGCGCAACATCTCTTGCCCGACCGGTGTCGCCAAAGTGGCGAAATCCTGACCGGAGAAGAGCATCACCAGGTTGTTGCGGATCACCGGCATGTGCACTTTGAGCGCTTCCAGATCAGCCTGGTTACGCGCCAGCATGGTGATGCTCACCTGCATGTAGCGCTGACGGCCGTTCTGGTTGTAGTTGGCAACGAATGCCGGTGCCATCGGTTCGAAAATCGCCGGCTGCTTGCCGACCGGCGCAGCATCGGCGGCCTCGGCAGGCTTGCTCTGGGCACTGTGCATGAAGAACCAGGTCGCCCCCACGGATGCGCCAATGGCCAACAGCAACGCCAGCACGATCACGATGATCAGCTTGAGTTTGCCTTTGGTCGCGGGGTCTTTTACTGCTGCTGTTTCGCTCTTCGCCATGCCAATAATCCGTCACTATTCGGGTTTTCACAGTCGCACGGCAAGGCAAGAGCAAGTGTTATGCCAGAAGTGTCGGGGCACATTGGGAGAGCATCACAAAACAGTGTGGGAGCGAGCCTGCTCGCGAATACGATTTAACATTCAACATTTATGTCGACTGTTACACCGCTATCGCGAGCAGGCTCGCTCCCACAAGGGTTATGCGTTTGATCAGGCGTAATAGTCGACGGCGCTGGTGCCGATCACGCTGGTGGTCTGCGCGACAGCTTCAGCCACGCTGACAGGCTCCAACTCTTCATCCGTCGAATCCAGTCGACCACCCGCAGCGCTGGTGCGTCCACCCTGCCCCTGCTGCGCCTGCTCCTGCCCTTGCTGACCCTGCCAGCCACGGTTCTGGTCAGAGACATTGACGTCAACCTGACCCATGCCTTGCTGGGTGAACATGTCACGCAGGCGATGCATCTGGCTGTCGAGCGCTTCACGCACGCTTGGATGCGCGCTCATGAACGTCACCTGAGTCTGCTGGTCCGGAACCATGTTCACGCGAATATCCAGACGCCCCAACTCGGCCGGCTGCAACTGAATGTCAGCCGCTTTCAGACTGGTACTCGACAGATACATGACGCGGTTGACCACTTCCTCTGTCCAGCCGCTTTGATTCATGGCGATCGGCTGATTCACCGGCACAGCGTTCGCGGTCTTCGGCGTCGCGGCTTGAGTCAGCGCCGCCAGACGGTTGGCGAAGTCATCAACGCGGGTGTCACTGGTGGCGGATTTCAAGTCTTTCAGACCGTCATCGATCAATCCGCTGAAAGCTTTCTCGCCACCCTGACTGGTGCTGTCCTTGTCGGCCTGCACGTCGAGCATGCTCGCCATGCCAGCAGCGAAGTTCTGTGCCGAGGTCAATTCGCCATCGGCCTGGGTCTGGGCGGGTGAAGCTTTTGGCTGAGCCTGACTGGCGGCGGAAATGTGGCCACCCTGCTCCATGGCCATGCGCACGGCAGGCAAAGCATCGAGGGGATCGGCCGAAGGATCGAAATCGCTGTCGGTCGTGGCCGCAGGCTCCTTGGTCACACTCGGCAACACGGCCAGCGCGGGAGTTTCGGTTTTTGGCTCGGCAGCCGTTTCGACAACCGGGGCCGCCACGACCGGCGTGGTCACCACCGGCTGAACGACTTCTGCCAACGCCGGTTCCAGCGTCGGGTCGACCGGAGCGGCATCGGCCACCGGGGTCTCTGCCGTATCAGCGGTATCGTCGCTGGTGGCGGTCTTGTCGTCGGTCGATGCCGGCTTGTCGGCAGGCAAGGCATTGCCGCTATCGGCAACTGCTGGCTGCGTATTGGCCGGTTGATCCTTGCCGACATCTTTCTTGGCGCTGTTGTCGGCGACCTTGTCGCGCGCCGATTTCAAAGGACTGTCTGCCGTCACCGCAGACTTGCCCGGCCCTTGATCGGCAAACACCTGAGCGAAGCTTGAGGCCTTATCCCCGGCGTCTGCGGCCATTGCCGACGTTTTGGTCGAGGCGGCTTGCGCCTTGGCCTGAGCGGCGGTCTGAAGAAGAATGTTAGGGGTCGCAGGCATGAAACGGTCTCCGCTGCACTGGGATCGTAGGTACAGTTGGCGAAGTTAATTGCAAGTGCCGGGCCAGTTTTGCCCGGCGACTGAGAAAAGCGCCGGACGGCGCGAGTCAGTGGGTGTGAGAGTGCTGTTGCTCGTCTTCGTAGACAGGACGAACCTGCTCAAACTCGCCGCAGATGTCGGCGACCATCAGGGCAATTTCCGACGGACTTTTATGCCTGGCCTGGGCTTCGAGTTCATGACACAACTCAGCCAGTCGAATGGCTCCCATGTTGCTGGCGCTGCCTTTGAAACTGTGGGCAACGTCGGACAACGCCTTTGCATCGACGGTATTTTTAAGTTCGCCCAAGCGCGTTTTGGAATCCGTCAGAAAGGTATCCAGCAATTCCGGATAACTATCCTCCATGACGTCGCGCAATGCGCTCAGCGTTTCGCGATCTACATGTTCGTCAGTCACTTGCTCACTCCTTGATCAAGAATTGCGCGAATTATGCCTCAACCTCCCAGAAAAACTCTACGTGGGCACTGCGACCTTCGTCCGACCAACTGGCGTTACGCCCCAATTGCCGAACCAGACTGACCCCACGCCCCGACAAACGGACACCGTCCAGTGGCCGCTCCATCACCCGCGCCACGTCGAAGCCTTTGCCGCTGTCGTCGACTCGAATGACCAGACAGCCGCCCTCGCCTTGTGGCTTTACCTGCAAATGTACGCGCACATAGCCGTCCTGCAAGGCCTCCAGACGGGTGTTGCGCTGCTCATAGTAGCGGGCGAATCCCACAGCATCGCGCTTGAGGCTGGAGTCGAGCCCCAACACGCCGTGCTCCAGCGCATTGGAATACAACTCGGCGAGCACGCTGTACAACGCGCCGCTTTGCGCACGCAACCCATGCACCTCCTGGAGCAACTGCAACAAGTACGGCAACGGATTGAAACGCTTGAGCGTAGCACCACGAAACTCAAAGCTCACCGACCAGTCCAGCGGGCACGACTGGCCGCTGTCGGAATAGACCGGGACTGTCGGATTGACCTGCGCAGGCTCCAGCAGGCTCACCTCGACCATGCTCACATCGTCGCGCGCCTCGCCACGAAAATTGCGCAGCGCCTGCTCGATGTCCTCGAACAGGCAATCCGGCTCGCGATTGGCGGCAAACACCCGCTGCAAGCGTTCAACGCCGAACAATTGATCACTGGCATTGCTGGTGTCGATCACTCCGTCGGACAACAGAAAGACCCGATCACCGACGGCCATCGAGTAGACCTGGGTACAGTCATCGAATGCCTGCGGACTCAACACACCCAACGGCAGATGCCGCGCCGCCAACGGTACGCGCTCACCGCTGGCGATCCGATGCAGATAGCCGTCAGGCATGCCGCCGTTCCACACCTCGACCGAACTTCTTTGGGAACTCAGGCACAACAGGGTTGCGCAGCAAAACATGTCCACCGGCAAGATGCGCTTGAGCTTGGCGTTCATCTCGCGCAGCGTTTCGGCCAGACCGTACCCCTTGGCCGTCATGCCGTAGAACACTTCGGCCAGCGGCATCGCCCCGACCGCAGCCGGCAAGCCATGACCGGTGAAATCGCCGAGCAGTACATGCATGTCCCCCGCCGGCGTGTACGCCGCCAGCAGCAGATCACCGTTGAACAGCGCATAGGGCGATTGCAGATAGCGGATATTCGGCGCGCTCAGACAGCCGGAATGCGCGACCTTGTCGAACACGGCTTTGGCGACGCGTTGTTCGTTCAGCAGGTAATCGTGATGTTTGGCGATCAGATCGCGCTGCTGCAGCACGGTCGCCTGCAATCGGCGCAAGCGATCCATCGCCTTGATTTTGGCGGCAAGGATCACTTGGTTGTAGGGCTTCGCCAGAAAGTCGTCGCCACCGGCCTCCAGACAACGGGCCAGCGCCTCGCTTTCAGTGAGCGAGGTAAGGAAGATGATCGGCACCAGCGTTTCCCCTGCCAGCGACTTGATCTGCTGTGCCGCTTCGAAGCCGTCCATCACCGGCATCATCGCGTCCATCAGGACAAGGTGGGGTTGCTGGCGGCGGAAGACGTCGACGGCCTCGGCACCATTGGCCGCCGTCAGGACTTCATGGCCCTGACGACGGACAATGGTTGAGAGCAGCAGCCGGTCGGCGGCGCTGTCTTCGGCGATCAGGATCGTCAGCGGCTCGGCATCAGCCTGCATTGCGTTTATGCCACGTCGAAGATTTGTTCGAAGTTCGAGATCGCAAGAATCTTGCGTACGTCGGCATTCGCGTGGGTCAAGGTGATTTCGGCTTTTTCGCCGCCCGCATGGTCACGCAACAACAACAGCATGCCGAGCGCGGAACTGTCGAGGTAAGTGGCGTCTTTCAAATTCACTTCAAAAGACTCGGGCTTCGGCTTTACATCCTCGTAGGACTGCCGAAACTCCTGATGCTTGGCGAAATCGAATCGGCCCTTGACCGAGATAGTCAGTTTTTTCCCACCCGAAGAGACTTCTGTAACGACTGACATTGACTGGCTTCCTTGTCATTGGCGAACGTGTACAAGGTTTAGCACTTGGACAGGGTTGGGGCAAGGTTGGAAGCCAGATCAATACGGATCGTGTCGAGGCAAACGCTGAGACAACTCATCCAGTAATTTCTGCTCGCGCTTGTCTTCGAGGCGCTGTGCCTCGTCGCGATAACGCTGAACCAGTTTGCGCAACCCCTCGACACGAGCAAACGCTTGCTGCCAGGCCTCCCGCGCCTTGTCCAGGTTGTTCTGGTGCCAGACCAGGCTTTGGCGTTGCTGATCGACGGCGGTGTCGAGTTGCGCCAGAAAGCCCTGAAAGCCGAGCAGCCATTGCCCGCTGACGCCGGTGCTGCCGCGCACGATCCACTGCTGCGAATAATCCAGACGAAAGGCGTGCAAGTCAGCGAGTTTGCTTTCGGCCACTTTGACCTGCCCCTGGAAATACCCGAGGCGTTGCACGGCGGCTTTTTCGGCCTTCTCGGCCATGTCCACCACCGGCACCAGACGCGCGGCTCGACTCTGGGCCATGGCGAGTTAGCCGCCAGGAGCCGGAGCAAAGATCGAGGCCAGCTGATTTGCACTGGCGCCCATGTTGATGTTGTCGTTCAAGCCCTGACGCAGGTACATCGACATCGTCGGTTGCAGCTGGATCGCGGTGTCGGTTTCCCGGTCACCACCGGCCACATAAGCACCGACGCTGATCAGGTCGCGACTCTGCTGATAGCGCGACCAGTACTGCTTGAACATCTGCGCATGGTTCATGTGCTTGATGCCCACGACGGCCGGCATCACCCGGCTGATCGACGCTTCGATATCGATGGCCGGATAGTGCCCTTCCTCGGCCAGACGCCGCGACAGCACGATGTGACCGTCAAGCACGCCCCGCGCCGAGTCGGCGATCGGGTCCTGCTGATCGTCACCCTCGGACAGCACGGTGTAGAACGCGGTGATCGAACCGCCGCCCTTCTCGGCATTACCGGCGCGCTCCACCAGTTTCGGCAGTTTGGCGAACACCGACGGCGGATAACCCTTGGTCGCCGGTGGTTCGCCGATGGCCAAAGCGATTTCCCGCTGGGCCTGGGCGAAACGGGTCAACGAATCCATGAGCAACAGGACGTTCTTGCCCTTGTCGCGAAAATACTCGGCGATGCGCGTGCAGTACATCGCCGCGCGCAGACGCATCAGCGGCGCATCGTCCGCCGGCGAGGCAACGACGACGGAACGCTTGAGGCCTTCTTCACCGAGGATGTGCTCGATGAATTCCTTAACTTCTCGACCCCGCTCACCGATCAGACCCACGACGATAATGTCGGCCTCGGTAAAGCGAGTCATCATGCCCAGCAGCACGGATTTACCGACACCGGTACCGGCGAACAGACCGAGACGCTGGCCACGCCCGACGGTCAACAAACCGTTGATGCAACGGATGCCGACGTCCAGCGGCACGCTGATCGGATCACGGTTGAGCGGGTTGATTGTCGGGCCGTCCATCGGCACCCAGTCTTCGGCTTTCATGCCGCCCTTGCCGTCCAGCGCGCGACCGGCGCCATCGAGTACACGACCGAGCATGCTCATGCCCATCGGCAGGCGACCGGTGTCGGCCAACGGCACCACGCGGGCGCCCGGGGCAATACCGGCGACGCTGCCGACCGGCATCAGAAAGACTTTACTGCCCGAGAAGCCCATGACTTCCGCTTCCACCTGCGAGGGGTGATAGCTGTCGTCGTTGATCACCAGGCAGCGCGTGCCCATGGCTGCGCGCAGGCCTTCGGCTTCGAGAGTGAGGCCGACCATGCGCAGCAGGCGACCTTCGAGAATCGGCGCGCCAGCCATTTCGGTGGCTTCGGCATACGTGCTGAGGCGCTTGGCGAAACTGGTGCGTTCAAGGCGCATCGGGTTCGTCCGCGAGCGGCTCGTCAGGGATGGCCGCCGATTTGGATTCTTCGGGGATATCCAGGCTCAGATCCGCTGCAGCCGGGTGCAGGGCCTGTTCGTGCAACTGATCGAACAGCTTGTCCATGACCTGAGTGACGCGGGTTTCAATGCTCGCGTCGATGCGGCTGTGCGCAGTTTCAACCCGGCAACCGCCCGGCATCAGCGACTCGTCTTCGACGATGCGCCAGGTTTCCTCATGACGTTCGCGCAGGGCTTTGGCCTGTTCGAAGTCCTGCGGATTGACGTACAAACGCACATTGTCGACGCCCAGCGGCAACAGCTTGAGGGCGTCGCGCATGACGTGTTCGATCTGACTGGAGTCGATGGCCAACTCGCGCTTGATCACCTGTTTGGTGATGTGTTGCACGAGGTCAACCAGCGACTTTTCGATCTGGGTATCTTGCTCGGCGATGGGTTCGAACAGATGACCCATCAACTGCTCAAGGCTGGCGAGTTTCGCCGCCAGGGCCACTTCGGCTTCTTGACGCACCTTGAGCGTGGCACTGTGAAAACCTTCTTTTTCGCCGACGGCGAAGCCCTCGTTGTAAGCCTCCTGACGGATACTTTCGAGTTCTTCCAGGGTCAGTGGCTGGACTTCTTCCAGCGGCACTTCTTCCATTTCCGGCGGTTCAGGCTCCGGTTCCGGCTCGGGTTCCGGTTTCGGCGGATCGAAGCTGGGCAGCGCCCAGGATTCAAAACCACGGACATCGCGGGCACGGATCAGATCCGTCACATCGTCATCGTGCTTATCCATGGGCTTAGATCATTTCCTCGCCGCCCTTGCCACCGAGCACGATCTCGCCGGCTTCGGCCATGCGACGGGCAATGGTGAGGATTTCTTTCTGTGCGGTTTCCACGTCGCTGACGCGTACCGGGCCCTTGGCCTCGAGGTCGTCGCGCAACAGTTCGGCGGCACGTTTGGACATGTTCTTGAAGATCTTCTCTTTGACGCCTTCGTCCGAACCCTTGAGGGCCAGTACCAACACGTCGGAAGACACTTCGCGCAACAGCGCCTGAATACCGCGGTCGTCGACATCGGCCAGGTTGTTGAAC
>NZ_JBIUWI010000092.1:7567-9974 GCF_044743385.1 Pseudomonas sp. NPDC087639
TCGCGGATCGAGTCCATGAGCTGGCCTTCGATCGAGCTGTCGAGGAAGTTCATGATGTCTGCCGCACGCTTGATGCCACCCAGGGTGGTGCGCGAGGCATTCGAGTTGCCGGAGAACTGCTTCTCGAGAATCTGGTTGAGCTCTTTCAATGCCGCTGGCTGCACGGTGTTCAACGACGAGACGCGCAGGATGATGTCCAGGCGCACCTTGTGGTCAAAGTTGCCGAGCACTTCACCGGCCTGATCCGGGTCGAGGTAGGCAACCACGATGGCCTGGATCTGCGGGTGTTCGTAACGGATCACGTCGGCAACGGCGCGCGGCTCCATCCATTTCAGGCTGTCGAGGCCGCTGGTGTTGCCACCGAGCAGGATGCGGTCGATCAGGCCGTTGGCCTTGTCTTCACCCAGGGCCTGGGTGAGCATCTTGCGCACGTAGTCATCGGAACCGACGCCCAGGCTGGTCTGGTCGCCGACGATGTCGACGAACTCGCTCATGACCTGTTCGACCTGCTCGCGATGGACGTTGCCCATCTGCGCCATCGCCACACCTACACGCTGAACCTCTTTCGGGCCCATATGGCGCAGCACTTGCGCAGCATCGGTCGACCCCAGGGACAGCAGCAGAATTGCGGCTTTATCAACCCGGGTCAGTTTGGCGACGGCGGCTCGGTTATCACTCATCTGCGTTAATCCACTCTTTCACGACCTGAGCCACACGACCCGGGTCTTCTGCCACCAGACTCTTGATTGCATTCAACTGCGCGTCATAACCCTCGCTCGGGCTCGGCAACAGAATGCTCTGCGGACCACCGAGGCTCACGCGGTCGTTGGAAAGTTCGCCGTCCAGGCCGCCCATGCCACCGAGTTCCACGTCGCTGCCCAGACCGGCCAGCTCCTTGCCTTTGCCACCGCCGGTGATGTTGTTGAGCACCGGACGCAGCACACCAAACACCAGCACCAGGATGAACAACACACCCAGCACCTGTTTGACGATGTCCCAGAACCATGGCTGGGAGTAGAACGGAATATCGGCAATCACTTCACCGCGCTCGGCGGAGAACGGCATGTTGATCACGCTGACGCTGTCGCCACGGCTGGCGTCGAAACCGACGGCGTCCTGCACCAAACGAGTGAAGCGCGCCAATTCGTCGGCGGTCCACGGCGCGCGGGTGGTTTCACCATTAGCCGCGTTGACCTTGACCTGATCATCGACCACCACCGACACCGACAGACGATTCAGGCGACCCTGCTGCTGCTTGGTGTGGCTGATGGAACGATCGAGTTCGAAGTTCTTGGTGGATTGTTGACGCTTGTCGGCCGGGTACGGCGCGAGCATCGGCTGACCGGTGGCCGGGTCCATGATCTGCTGACCGTTGGCGTCAACCAACGGCTGACCTGGCTGGATCATGCCGGCGGCGGCTTGAGCACCACCGGTGGTTTGCGGTGCCGAGGCTGGCGATGGCGGCTGGTTGCTCAGGGCACCCGGCACACCTTGCGGGCCGTTGCTGGCGGTACGTTGTTCGTTGACCGACTGCTCGCTGCGCAACGCCGGTTGATCCGGGTTGAACTGCTCGGCAGTCGATTCGACGGCACTGAAATCGACATCGGCCGAGACTTCAGCCTTGTAGCGATCATTACCCAGTACCGGTTGCAGAATATTGTGCACACGCTGAGTGAGCATGCTTTCCATGCGGCGGCTGTAATCGAACTGCTTGCCGGCCATGGTCATTTCAGAGTTTTCCGCCTGATCAGAGAGCAGGTTGCCCTTCTGGTCGACGACGGTGATCTGCGATTTGCTCAGCTCAGGAACGGAAGTCGCCACCAGGTTAATGATGGCAACCACTTGACCCGGCTCCAGCGAACGTCCGGAGTACAACTCGACCAGCACCGAAGCGCTTGGCTTGCGTTCATCGCGCACGAACACCGAGCTCTTCGGAATCGCCAGATGCACGCGGGCACCCTTGACGTTGTTCAGGCTGGAAATGGTGCGCGCCAGTTCACCTTCAAGGCCGCGACGATAACGGGTCGCTTCCATGAACTGGCTGGTGCCCAGACCTTGTTCCTTGTCGAGGATTTCAAAACCGATGTTACCGTCGCTGGGAGTGACACCAGCGGCCGCGAGCTTGAGGCGCGCACGGGACAGGTCATCGGCCTTGACCAGCAAGGCGCCGGAGTTCGGTTCAACGGTGTAAGGAATGTCGGCGGAGGCCAGGGTATCCATGACCTGCTTGGCGTCCATGCCGGCCAGGCTGCCGTACAACGGACGGTAATCCGGCTGCTGCGACCACAGCACCACGGCAAAGCCAATCGCCACGCTCGCAGCCAGGCCGACCAACAGGCCCACCTGACGCAGCACGGTCATCTCGGAGAGGTTTTCCAGGAAGGACAGGCCGAACAGCGGCGGTTTG
>NZ_JBIUWI010000092.1:9984-13852 GCF_044743385.1 Pseudomonas sp. NPDC087639
TCGGGGTGGCCTTGGCCGGAACGTTATCGGCGACTGCTTCTGCCATGACTCAATCTCGTCCTTATACCGGCATCTGCATGATGTCTTGATAAGCCTGAACCAGTTTGTTGCGCACCTGGGTCAGAGCCTGAAACGACACGCTGGCTTTCTGTGAGGAAATCATCACGTCCGTCAGATCGACGCCGCTCTTGCCCACTTCGAATGCATTGGCCAATTGAGCCGACGCCTGCTGGGTATCGCTGACTTTATTGATCGCCTGACCGAGCATGTCGGAAAAGCTGCTGCCCGCCAGTTCAGGGACAGCGGCAGTCGATTTCGGCGCAGACATGGCATCCATTTGCATGGCCTTCATGTCCATCATCAACCGATTGAATTCAATACCTTGGCTCATGGTCTACTCTCTTGGGCGGCCCGCAATTTTTTGACACTCACTCGGCGGGTACACAGGTATTAGCAACAAGGGTGCCAGCTCATGGGCAGCCTTTTCAGAAAAGCGTTTTCAAGCATTGCGCCGGCAATCAGGTGGCGAACAAATAGCCTTCGACGTCCATGCCCGCATCGCGCATTTGCGCCAGTTTGTAACGCAGGGTGCGCGGGCTGATTCCGAGTTTTTCAGCCGCTTCCTTGCGTCGGCCACGCTCGCTGCGCAGGGTGTCGATGATCATCTGAAACTCCCGGCGGCGCAGGTCGTCGCCCAATGCGCCCGCCGAATCAGCGTCGATTTCGACCTCACGATTCACCGCAGGCGTCGGCGACTTGACTGGTAATGCAGCGAACGTCACGTAGCCCGCCAGACAGAAATCCTGCGGCTGGATCAAGCCGCCCTGCTGCAAAATCAGCGCACGCTGAATCGCGTTATCCAGTTCACGCACATTGCCCGGCCATGGATAACCGATCAGGCACGCCTGCGCCTCAGGCGAGAGTTTCGCCGCGGCATGCTTCATTTTATTGACGTGTTTGGCCAGCAACCGCTCAGCCAGCGGCAAGATATCGGCAGTACGCTCGCGAAGTGGACGCCACGCCAGCGGGAAAACTGACAGACGGTAGAAAAGATCTTCACGGAAGCGACCCGCTGCCACTTCGCCGGCGAGATCGCGGTTGGTGGTCGCGACCACACGGATATCCAGGGTGATCGGCTTGCGCGCGCCGACCCGCTCGACTTCGCGCTCCTGCAGCACACGCAGCAGTTTGGCTTGCAGACCAAGGGGCATTTCAGAAATTTCGTCGAGCAGGATGGTGCCGCCGTCGGCCTGTTCGAACTTGCCGGCCTGCGCCGCGATGGCGCCAGTGAACGAGCCCTTTTCGTGGCCGAACAGCGTCGCCTCGAGCATGTTGTCAGGGATCGCGGCACAGTTGATCGCGATAAACGGCTGACTGGCACGATGGGATTGCTGGTGGATGTAGCGCGCCAGCACTTCTTTGCCGGTACCGGACTCGCCCGAGATCAGCACGGTGGAATCACTGCGTGCGACCCGCGCCGCCAGCTCAAGCAATTGAGCACTGGCCGGCTCGACCGCAATCGGGCCTTCGGCGTCACTGGCACCAAGACTGCCGAGAGCATGTCGAGACACCAGATCGAGCAGCGCCTTGGGTTCGAACGGTTTGACCAGATAGTCCGCGGCTCCCTGGCGCATCGCATCGACGGCTCGCTCGACGGCGCCATGCGCAGTCATCAGCAACACTGGCAACTGCGGCTGCCGGGCACGCAGCAGCGCAAGCAATTGATGCCCATCCATGCCAGGCATGTTGACGTCGCTGACCACCAGACTGAACGCTTCGCGCGCCACCGCCGTCAACGCCTCTTCAGCGCTGCCGACCGCGTGATAATCGTGGCCCGCCAACAGCAGCGTATCGGCCAGCGCTTCGCGCAACGAACGGTCATCCTCGACCAGCAAAACCTTGATGCCCATGTCTTTCACTCTGCTCCCTGTGCAGCGGAAAACAGCGGCAGGATCACCTGCGCGCACGTACCGCGCCCGACTCGCGAACGCAGCTGCAATTCTCCCTGATGCGCACGGGCGACAGCCTTGACCACGGTCAGGCCCAGGCCCGTGCCAGTGACTTTAGTGGTGAAAAATGGCTCGCCGAGTCGCGCCAGCACCGCCGGCTCAATCCCGCTACCGGTATCGCTGACACACAGCCGCAGGGTGTTGTCGCGGGTGTAGCAATGCACTTTCAAGCGCACATCGCCGGCGCTGGCCTGAATGGCGTTTTCGATCAGGTTCAAAAGAGCGCCGACCAGCGTGTCACGATTGCACAGCAACTCGCCGACATGGCTGTCGCACTGCCAGCGGATGGGCAAATCCTGCACATGGGTCAATGCGGCCGCTTGCAGCGACTGCATCAAGGCGTTAGGCGTGAGGCGGTCGGTCAGTGGCAATTCACCGCGGGCAAAAACCAGCATGTCGCGCACCTGATGCTCCAACTCATGCAGGCGTTCCTTGAGGCGGCCAGCGAACCGCTGCTGAGTGGCGACGGGCAGCTCCTGCTCAGTCAAATGGCTGGCGTAGAGCAACGCGGCGGATAACGGGGTGCGGATCTGATGAGCCAGCGAGGCGACCATCCGCCCCAACGAAGACAAGCGTTCGTGGCGCGCCAGTTGATCCTGTAGATGACGGGTTTCGGTCAGGTCGTTGAGCAGCACCAATTGCCCCGGCTCGGCATCCAGCGAGCGGGTGGCAATCGACAGACGCCGACCGTTCTTCAGAGAGATTTCGTGACCGTCGTCTTCACGCGGGGCGAAGCAGCGCGCGATGACATGGCGCCACAGCTCGCCCTCCAGTGGCAAACCGAGCAATTCGATGGCCGCCGGGTTGGCTTCGACCACAATGCCGTGACCATCGATCACGATGACGCCACCGGGCAACAGATCAAGGAGGTTTTGCAGACGGTTGGCCAGACGCTCTTTTTCCGCCAGTTCCTGCATGCGCTGAGCACTGACCACCGCCAGCTCACCCTTGAGCTCAGTCACCCGCGCTTCAAGCATGCTATAGGAGTCAGTCAACTGACTGGACATCTGGCTGAACAGCGCGAATGCCTGCTCAAGACCCTGTCGGCTGACCTGCTCTACGGAGGACGGCTGCCCCTCGGGACTGGAGGCAGAAGACATCTGGGCGACTTGGGGCATTGTGCTCTCTCGCTGGCTGACCGTCAGTTAAACGGAACGTTGCGAGGGATGTAGCAATACCCGTGCCTAAAAAAAACTGCTTATAAATGAAGAGGTTGAAAAACAGGCGTCAATCATCCGCCTGTTCATCACCATCACGCCGGCTCATGCCGTACTTGCGCATCTTCTCCACCAGCGTGGTACGACGAATGCGCAAGCGCTCGGCCGCACGCGCCACGATGCCATTGGCATCGTCCAGCGCCTGCTGAATCAGGCCCTGTTCCAGACCACCGAGGTAGTCCTTCAGATCCAGGCCTTCAGGCGGAAGCATGGCGTTGGCGGTGAAGTCCGGCGTATGGCCGTTGATTGCCACGCGCTCTTCCAGATCACTGCGCAGGCTGTCGACCAACTGCTCGTCTTCATCGTCGACGTAGCGGAATTTCTTCGGTAGCTCGACCACGCCGATCACCCCGTACGGATGCATGATCGCCATGCGCTCCACCAGGTTGGCCAGCTCGCGGACGTTGCCCGGCCAGCCGTGACGGCACAGCGACATGATTGCCGCCGAGTTGAAACGGATCGAACCGCGCTTTTCGTGCTCCATGCGCGAGATCAGTTCGTTCATCAGCAGCGGGATGTCTTCGACGCGCTCACGCAGCGGCGCCATCTCGATCGGGAACACGTTCAGGCGATAGTAGAGGTCTTCGCGGAAGGTGCCGATCTCGATCATGCTTTCGAGGTTCTTGTGGGGAGCGGCGATGA
>NZ_JBIUWI010000093.1:0-10094 GCF_044743385.1 Pseudomonas sp. NPDC087639
GCGGTCCCCCGCGCCGCCGTCGACCCGGGTACGGTTCCCAACTACGCGCCTGCCGCTATCATGCCGGCGCGTGGCGCCGGTTCCCGCGTCTGGGATCAGGCCGGCCGCGAGCTGATCGACTTTGCTGGCGGCATCGCCGTCAACGTATTGGGCCACGCGCACCCGGCGCTGGTCGGTGCCTTGACCGAGCAAGCGAACAAGCTGTGGCACGTATCGAACGTGTTCACCAACGAGCCGGCCCTGCGTCTGGCGCACAAGCTGATCGACGCCACGTTCGCCGAGCGCGTGTTCTTCTGCAACTCTGGCGCCGAAGCCAACGAGGCCGCGTTCAAGCTGGCCCGTCGCGTGGCGTTCGACCGTTTCGGCAGCGAGAAGTACGAAATCATCGCCGCGCTGAACAGCTTCCACGGCCGTACCCTGTTCACCGTTAACGTCGGTGGCCAGTCGAAGTACTCCGACGGTTTCGGCCCGAAAATCACCGGCATCACCCACGTTCCTTATAACGACCTGGCTGCGCTGAAAGCTGCGGTTTCCGACAAGACCTGTGCGGTCGTGCTTGAGCCGATCCAGGGCGAGGGCGGCGTACTGCCGGCCGAACTGGCTTACCTGCAAGGTGCCCGCGAACTGTGCGACGCAAACAACGCGCTGCTGGTGTTCGACGAAGTGCAGACCGGCATGGGCCGCAGCGGCAAGCTGTTCGCCTACCAGCATTACGGCGTGACTCCGGACATCCTGACCAGCGCCAAGAGCCTGGGCGGCGGTTTCCCGATCGCGGCGATGCTGACCACCGAAGCGCTGGCCAAACATCTGGTCGTCGGCACCCACGGCACCACTTACGGCGGCAACCCGCTGGCGTGCGCCGTCGCAGAAGCGGTGATCGACGTGATCAACACCCCTGAAGTGTTGAATGGCGTCAATGCCAAGCACGACAAGTTCAAGACGCGTCTGCAGCAGATCGGCGAGAAGTACGGCCTGTTCACTCAGGTGCGTGGCCTTGGTCTGCTGATCGGTTGCGTACTGAGCGATGCCTGGAAAGGCAAGGCCAAGGACATCTTCAACGCCGCTGAAAAAGAAGGCCTGATGATTCTGCAAGCCGGCCCGGACGTAATCCGTTTCGCCCCGAGCCTGGTGGTGGAAGACGCCGACATCGATGCCGGCCTGGACCGCTTCGAACGTGCTGCAGCGAAATTGACGCAAGCTTGATAGACCCTTCGGCGCCTGAACATTTCAGGCGTCGAGCCTAATTTTTGATGCCGGGCAGATTCAACTGCCGGAGTGAGTCTTTGTGGTGAGGGGATTTATCCCCGACGGGGCGCGAAGCCCCCCCAGAAACCTGGGGCCGCTGCGCAGCCCATCACCACAAAGAGCCTATCCCACAGTGTCCGGTGTTTTTTTCAGTAAATTTTATAAGAGAAAGGAGTGACACCATGCTGGTGATGCGCCCCGCGCAAATGGCTGATCTGGGCGAGGTACAGCGTCTGGCTGCGGACAGCCCGATTGGTGTCACTTCCTTGCCGGATGACGTGGAACGTCTGAGCGACAAGATCGCCGCGAGCGAAGCCTCGTTCGCCGCCGAAGTGAGCTTTAACGGTGAAGAGAGCTACTTCTTCGTCCTTGAAGACACCGCCACCGGCAAACTGGTCGGCTGCTCGGCCATCGTTGCCTCGGCGGGTTATTCGGAGCCGTTCTACAGCTTCCGCAACGAGACCTTCGTCCACGCATCCCGCGAATTGAAGATCCACAACAAGATCCACGTGCTTTCGCAATGCCACGACCTGACCGGCAACAGCTTGCTGACCAGTTTCTATGTGCAGCGCGAGTTGGTGGGTTCGCCTTGGTCGGAGCTCAACTCCCGTGGCCGTCTGCTGTTTGTCGCCAGCCACCCGGAGCGTTTTGCTGATTCGGTGGTGACCGAGATCGTCGGTTACAGCGACGAGAATGGCGACTCGCCGTTCTGGGACGCCATTGGTCGCAACTTCTTCGACCTCAACTACGCCGAGGCCGAGCGCCTGTGCGGGCTGAAAAGCCGTACGTTCCTCGCCGAGCTGATGCCGCATTACCCGATCTACGTGCCGCTGCTGCCGGATTCCGCTCAAGAAGCGATGGGCCAGGTGCACCCGCGTGCGCAGATCACCTTCGACATCCTGATGCGCGAAGGCTTCGAGACCGACCACTACATCGACATTTTCGACGGTGGCCCGACCCTGCATGCGCGTGTTTCGGGGATCCGTTCGATCGCCCAGAGCCGCGTGGTGCCAGTGAAGATCGGCGAGCCGGTCAAAGGTGCCGGGCGCCAGTATCTGGTGGCCAACGCCCAGTTGCAGGATTACCGCGCCGTGTTGCTTGAGCTGGACTACGCGCCGGGCAAACCGGTGACGCTGGATATGGAAGCGGCCGAAGCCTTGGGCGTCGGTGAAGGTGCCAGCGTGCGCCTGGTGGCGGTTTAACGCCTTAGCGAGTTTCACGGGTGGCGAAGGCGGCCCGTTTGAGGAGATAGCATGATTGTTCGTCCCGTACGCAGCAGCGATTTATCCGCGCTGATCGACCTGGCCCGCAGCACCGGCACCGGCCTGACCACATTGCCGGCCAACGAAGAGCGCCTGACCCATCGGGTCGGCTGGGCCGAGAAGACCTTTCGCGGCGAAGCAGGCCGTGGCGACGCGGACTACCTGTTCGTGCTCGAAGATGACAACGGCCGCGTGGTGGGGATTTCTGCCATTGCCGGCGCGGTCGGTCTGCGTGAGCCCTGGTACAACTTCCGTGTCGGCCTCACTGTCAGCGCTTCGCAAGAGCTGAACATCTATCGAGAGATCCCGACGCTGTTCCTCGCCAACGATCTGACCGGCAACTCCGAGCTGTGCTCGCTGTTTCTGCACGCCGATTACCGCACTGGCCTCAACGGCCGCATGCTGTCCAAGGCGCGGATGCTGTTCATCGCCGAGTTCCCGGAACTGTTCGGCAACAAGATCATCGCCGAGATGCGTGGTGTGTCGGATGAAGCCGGTCGCTCGCCGTTCTGGGAGAGTCTGGGCCGGCACTTCTTCAAGATGGAATTCAGCCAGGCCGATTACCTGACCGGTGTCGGCAACAAGGCCTTCATCGCTGAACTGATGCCGAAATTCCCGCTGTACACCTGCTTCCTGTCTCCGGACGCACGCAATGTCATCGGTCAGGTTCACCCGGACACCGAGCCGGCGCTGGCGATGCTCAAGAGTGAAGGTTTCAGCTATCAGGGCTACGTCGACATCTTCGACGCCGGTCCGGCCATCGAATGCGAAACCAGCAAGATCCGCGCTGTGCGTGACAGCGAAGCGCTGGTGCTGGCCGTGGGTACGCCGGGCGACGACGCCACGCCGTTCATCATCCATAACCGCAAGCGCGAAGACTGCCGCATCACTGCCGCGCCGGCACGTCTGGCCGCCGGCACTCTGGTGGTCGATCAGCAGACCGCCAAACGTCTTCAACTCAACGCTGGCGATCAAGTGCGCGCCGTGGCGTTGTCCGCTGCTCGGGAGTCGAAATAATGAATTCGCTATACATTGCAGGTGAATGGCTGGCCGGTCAGGGCGAAGCTTTTCAATCGCTGAACCCGGTGACCCAGCAAGTGCTGTGGTCGGGGGAGGGCGCCACCGCCGCTCAGGTCGAGTCGGCCGTGCAGGCTGCGCGTCAGGCATTTCCGGGCTGGGCACGTCGTTCGCTGGAAGATCGCATCAGCGTTCTGGAAGCTTTCGCCGCCGCGCTGAAAAACCACGCCGACGAACTGGCCCGCACCATCGGTGAGGAAACCGGCAAGCCACTGTGGGAAGCCGCGACTGAAGTCACCAGCATGGTCAACAAGATCGCGATCTCGGTGCAGAGCTACCGCGAACGTACCGGCGAGAAGAGCGGCCCGTTGGGCGACGCCACCGCCGTGCTGCGCCACAAGCCCCACGGCGTGGTCGCGGTGTTCGGCCCTTACAACTTCCCGGGGCACTTGCCGAACGGCCACATCGTGCCGGCGCTGCTGGCCGGTAACAGCGTGTTGTTCAAACCAAGCGAGCTGACCCCGAAAGTCGCCGAGCTGACGGTCAAGTGCTGGATCGAAGCCGGTCTGCCGGCCGGCGTGTTGAACCTGCTGCAAGGCGCTCGCGAAACTGGCATCGCGCTGGCCGCGAACCCGGGCATCGACGGTCTGTTCTTCACCGGTTCGAGCCGCACCGGCAATCATCTGCACCAGCAATTCGCCGGGCGCCCGGACAAGATTCTTGCGCTGGAAATGGGCGGCAACAACCCGCTGGTGGTCGATCAGGTCGCCGATCTGGATGCGGCGGTTTACACGATCATTCAGTCGGCGTTCATTTCTGCCGGCCAGCGCTGCACCTGCGCCCGTCGCTTGCTGGTGCCGCAAGGCGCGTGGGGCGACAGCCTGCTCAAGCGTCTGGTGGAAGTCAGCGCGACCATCGAGGTCGGTGCATTCGATCAGCAACCGGCACCGTTCATGGGGTCGGTGATTTCCCTCGGTGCGGCGAAAGCGCTGATGGATGCCCAGGAACATCTGCTGGCCAACGGCGCCGTGTCGCTGCTGGAGATGACTCAGCCACAGGCGCAGTCGGCGCTGCTGACTCCGGGCATTGTTGATGTGACGGCTGTGGCCGAGCGCCCGGACGAAGAACTGTTTGGCCCGTTGCTGCAAGTGATCCGCTACACCGATTTCGCTGCCGCGATCAGTGAGGCCAACGACACCGCTTACGGCTTGGCCGCGGGTCTGCTGTCCGATTCCGAAGATCGCTATCAGCAGTTCTGGCTGGAAAGCCGCGCCGGCATCGTCAACTGGAACAAACAACTGACCGGTGCTGCGAGCAGCGCACCGTTCGGCGGTGTCGGCGCCTCGGGCAACCATCGCGCCAGTGCCTACTACGCGGCGGATTACTGCGCGTACCCGGTGGCGTCGCTGGAAACACCGAGCCTGGTGTTGCCTGCCACCCTGACGCCTGGCGTGAAGATGGCGTGATACCCATTCGCGAGCAGGCTCGCTCCCACAGGATTTGTGTCGTGCACTACGTGTGTGACCACCACCGAACCTGTGGGAGCGAGCCTGCTCGCGAAGGCCGCGCCTCGGTCGCACTGAACAGTTAGTTACTGAAGCCTATAACAACAGATTCTCGTGGAGCCTCGCTGATGAAATCCTATGAAGTCAATTTTGACGGTCTAGTGGGGCCGACCCATAACTACGGCGGTCTGTCCTACGGCAACGTGGCGTCCCAGAGCAACAGCCAGCAATCCTCGAATCCGAAGGAAGCCGCGCTGCAAGGCCTGGCGAAAATGAAAGCGCTGATGGAAATGGGCTTTCAGCAAGGTGTGCTGGCGCCACAGGAGCGTCCGGACGTGGCCGCTCTGCGCCGTCTGGGTTTCAGCGGCACCGACGCTCAAGTGATCGAGCGCGCCGCCAAAGAAGCCATGCCGTTGCTGGTTGCCAGTTGCTCGGCGTCGAGCATGTGGGTCGCCAACGCCGCCACGGTCAGCCCGAGTGCCGACACCGCTGACGGCCGCGTGCATTTCACCGCCGCCAACCTCAACTGCAAATATCACCGCAGCATCGAGCATCCGACCACCAGCCGTGTGCTCGGCGCGATGTTCGCCAATCAGCAGCACTTTGCTCATCACGCGGCTTTGCCGGCGGTGGCGCAGTTCGGCGACGAAGGCGCGGCCAACCACACGCGTTTCTGCCGCGAGTACGGCGAGGCCGGTGTCGAGTTCTTCGTGTTCGGTCGCAGTGCTTTCGACAATCGTGTCCCGGCACCGCAAAAGTACCCGGCCCGTCAGACCCTCGAAGCCTCGCAAGCGGTTGCGCGTCTGCACGGTCTGCGTGACGAAGGCGTGGTTTACGCCCAGCAAAACCCGAACGTGATCGATCAGGGCGTGTTCCACAACGATGTGATCGCGGTGGGCAACGGCGAGGCGCTGTTCTATCACGAGGACGCGTTCCTCAACACCGAGCAGATGCTGGCCGAGTTGCAAGGCAAACTGGCCAAGGTCGGCGGCAACTTCCAGTCGATCTGCGTGCCGCGTTCGGCGGTCACCGTGGACGACGCGGTGCGTTCGTACCTGTTCAACAGCCAGTTGTTGTCGCGCCCTGATGGCTCGATGCTGTTGATCGTGCCGCAAGAGTGCCAGGCCAACGAGCGCGTGTGGGCCTACCTGCAAAGCCTGACCAGCTCCGGCGGTCTGATCCGCGAAGTGAAAGTCTTCGACCTCAAGCAAAGCATGCAGAACGGTGGTGGCCCGGCGTGCCTGCGTCTACGCGTCGCGCTCAATGAAACTGAACTGGCGGCGGTCAACCCAGGCGTTATCATGACGGCCCCGTTGTACGGTTCGTTGACCGCATGGGTTGAAAAGCACTACCGCGACCGTCTGAGCGAAACCGATCTGGCGGACCCGCAGTTGCTGCTTGAATGCCGGACGGCACTGGATGAACTGACGCAAATCCTTAAACTGGGCGCGGTTTATCCATTCCAGATCAATTGATGGCCGGCGCGTCGCCTGAACGCGGCGCGCGGTTTATCTCCCCAAGAGAGTAAAAACATGAGCGATTCCCTGCAGCTGATCCTTGAAGACACCGACGGCACGCAACTGCAAACCTCGTGCACCCGCGTCGCGGTCATGTGGCAAGGCAAAGAGCTGTGGATCCAGCAGGACGGCCGTGGCCAACTGCTGATCGGCGTGGACGTCGAAGAAGGCGACGCCGAGTACGCCAACCTGCTGCTGCGCCCATTGGCGACTAATCTGGTAAGTCTGCAACTGGAAATGGAACCGGCTGACGTCGGCGACGACGAAGACCACGTGCACGGCCCGGATTGCAACCACGACCACTAAGGAAACCGCTCTATGCTCGCCCTCGGCAAACTGCTTGAACTGACCCTCGCCGGCCGCGAACCGGCGGAGAAGACTCAACTGACTGTCGAAGGCGTGCGGATGCGCTGGTTGAGCGAAGGTGCGCTGGAAGTCCGGCCACCGGAAGCACGCGACAATGGCCTGGATCTACTGCTGTCGGCGGGGATCCATGGCAACGAAACAGCGCCGATCGAGTTGCTTGACCGGCTGCTGCACGACATCGCACGCGGCGATTTGAAACCGCGCGCACGCATTCTGTTCCTGTTCGGCAACCCGGAAGCGATTCGCAAGGGTGAGCGCTTCGTCGAGCAGGACGTCAATCGGCTGTTCAACGGCCGTCATGAACAAACCAGCGGTTCTGAGGCCATACGCGCCTGTGAGCTGGAACGACTGGCGGCGAGCTTCTTCAGCCTGCCGGATCGTCAGCGACTTCACTATGACCTGCATACGGCCATTCGCGGTTCGAAGATCGAGCAGTTCGCTTTGTACCCGTGGAAGGAAGGTCGCCAGCATTCCCGCCGCGAACTGGCACGCCTGCGTGCGGCCGGCATGGAGGCGGTGCTGTTGCAGAACAAACCGTCGATCGTGTTCAGCTCATACACCTACGACAAGCTCGATGCCGAGGCCTTCACGCTGGAACTGGGCAAGGCGCGACCGTTCGGGCAGAACGACGGGGTCAATGTGTCGCTGCTGGAAACCCGCCTGAAGCAGATCATCGAAGGCAACGAACCGGCCGCCGAGGAAGGCCTGGACGGTTTGCAACTGTTCAGTGTGGCGCGGGAAATCATCAAGCACAGCGATGCGTTCCGCCTGAACCTGCCGCAGGACATCGAAAACTTTTCCGAGCTGGAAGTGGGTTATGTGCTGGCCGAAGATCTGGCCAATACCCGCTGGATCATCGAGGAAGAGGGCGCGCGGATCATCTTCCCCAATCCCAAGGTCAAGAATGGCCTGCGGGCGGGCATCCTGATCGTCCCGGCCACCGACGAAAACCTGGCCTGATGTGATGATCGTTCCCACGCAGAGCGTGGGAACGCCTCAATGGAGGGTCAGACCGCTACTGCACGCGGCTCTGTGCGACGCAACGCACGAACCTTCTGCAACGTATCCGCGCAAGTCTTCGCCGCTTCCTGGCCCTTGTGCACAAAGTGCTCCAAGAAGAACTTCTGATGTTCTTCACCGGCATGGAAGTGATGCGGGGTCAGGGACACCGAGAACACCGGTACTTCGGTTTCCAGCTGAACCTGCATCAGGCCGCTGACCACCGACTGGGCGACGAACTCGTGACGATAGATGCCGCCGTCCACTACCAGGGCTGCCGCGACGATACCGGCATAACGACCGGTCTTGGCCAGTAGCTTGGCATGCAAGGGCATTTCAAAGGCGCCGCCGACTTCGAAAAAGTCGATGTCCGATTCCTGATAACCCTGAACGAGCATTTCAGCGACGAAGCCTTTACGGCTCTGGTCGACGATTTCCTTGTGCCAGCAAGCCTGGATGAACGCGACGCGCTCGCCGTGAGGGTGTTTGGTTTTGCTATCGAAAGCGGTGGGTTGCATGTTCTGACTCCTGTTTGTGTGAAAAACAGGGCGTTATGAATCGAATGGGATTCAAGGGTGCGCACGCTCGCACGAATGCACGCGGACGGCCCTTTAGCGTCAATCCCGTTCTCTCTTCATCCGGACTATGACCGTCGGCCCCGGAATCACACCGGGTCTGCTGACCTTGCCGCCATCCACCGCCGAAGCCGTGGCCGCCGCCAAGCGCTCGCGGGCTATGCGCATTGCGCGCAATTACCGCCGGTGGGGAATTGCACCCCGCCCTGAGAACGTTTTGCCGCCCTTTTGTGGGCGGCGCAGCGTTTTTAACACAGATTGTGTGTCTGCGCATTGCGCCTTTGCGATGATTGCTATCGAGTTTTTTGAACGCTCTTTGGGTGTTTTCCTGCGCCAAGGGTTGATTAATCGGTGCGATGACCGCAGTAATTCACCTCCATAAAGGGATTTCCCCTGCTGACTTGAGGCCAGGTTCATGAGCGTTATCGATCTTCGCAGCGACACCGTCACTCAACCGACTCCCGCCATGCTCGACGCGATGACTGCGGCGGACACCGGTGATGACGTGTACGGCGAAGATCCGACGGTCAATCGTCTGGAGGCCGAATTGGCGAAACGGCTGGGTTTCGCCGCTGCGCTGTTTGTGCCGACCGGCACCATGAGCAACTTGCTCGGCTTGATGGCGCATTGTGAGCGCGGTGACGAATACATCGTTGGTCAACAGGCGCACACCTATAAGTACGAGGGCGGTGGCGCGGCGGTGCTCGGTTCGATCCAGCCACAGCCGCTGGAGGTGCAGGCCGACGGTTCGCTGAATCTGGATCAGGTCGCCGCCGCGATCAAACCCGATGACTTCCATTTCGCCCGGACGCGATTGCTGGCGCTGGAAAACACCATGCAAGGCAAAGTGCTGCCGCTGGAGTATCTGGCGCGGGCGCGCAAGTTCACGCAGGACAATGGCTTGCAACTGCACCTGGACGGCGCGCGGTTGTACAACGCGGCGGTCAAGCTGGGCGTTGATGCCCGAGAAATCACTGGGCACTTCGATTCGGTGTCGGTGTGCCTGTCCAAGGGGCTTGGCGCGCCGGTAGGCTCGGTGTTGTGCGGAACGGTCGAGTTAATCGGCAAGGCGCGTCGCTTGCGCAAGATGGTCGGCGGCGGCATGCGTCAGGCCGGATTGCTGGCTGCGGCGGGGTTGTATGCGCTGGATCACAACGTCGAGCGCCTGGCCGATGACCACGCCAACGCGCACTTGCTCGCCGAAGGCCTGCGTGAAGCCGGTTTCACTGTCGAACCCGTGCAGACCAATATGGTTTACGTGCAAATGGGTGATAAAGCGGAGGCACTCAAGGCGTTTGCGGCCGAGCGCGGGATCAAATTGAGCGCCGCCTCCCGTCTGCGCATGGTCACGCACATGGACGTCAATCGCTCGCAAATCGAGCAAGTGATCGCGACATTCGTCGAGTTTTCGCGCAAGTGACAGCGTTAGCCGTCCAATTGACCGTTTCTATCGTATAAACACGCTGTACCCCGCGCGCTGGGCCGATATAATGCGGCCCTTTGCCGTCGCTTCGTCTGTTGACGTTTCGCACAGGCCTTTGGCCGCAGCCTCCGTGGAAGAACCTAATGAAAAGCGCAGAAATCCGTGAAGCCTTCCTTCGCTTCTTC
>NZ_JBIUWI010000093.1:10104-13464 GCF_044743385.1 Pseudomonas sp. NPDC087639
AGCAAGGCCACACCCGTGTAGCCTCCAGCTCTTTGATTCCGGGCAACGACCCAACCCTGCTGTTCACCAACGCGGGGATGAACCAGTTCAAGGACTGCTTCCTGGGCCAGGAAAAACGTGCGTACACCCGTGCGACCAGCAGCCAGAAATGCGTGCGTGCCGGTGGCAAGAACAGCGACCTGGAAAACGTCGGTTATACCGCTCGTCACCACACGTTCTTCGAAATGCTCGGTAACTTCAGCTTCGGTGACTATTTCAAGCACGACGCGATTACCTTCGCCTGGACATTCCTGACCGGCGTTCTGAAACTGCCGAAGGAAAAACTCTGGGTCACCGTCTACGCCTCCGACGACGAAGCGTATGACATCTGGACCAAGCAAATCGGTGTGCCAGTCGAGCGCATGATCCGCATCGGCGACAACAAAGGCGCGCCTTACGCCTCCGACAACTTCTGGACCATGGGCGATACCGGCCCTTGCGGCCCGTGCACCGAGATTTTCTACGATCACGGCGACCACATCTGGGGCGGCCCACCGGGTTCGCCGGAAGAAGACGGCGACCGTTACATCGAGATCTGGAACAACGTGTTCATGCAGTTCAACCGCACCGCCGATGGCGTGTTGCATCCGTTGCCAGCGCCGTCGGTGGATACCGGCATGGGCCTGGAGCGGATCAGTGCGGTGATGCAGCACGTCAATTCCAACTATGACATCGACCTGTTCAAGAACCTGTTGAAAGCTTCGGCTGAAGCAATCGGTTGCGAGAATGGCGATCAGTCTTCGCTGAAGGTTGTTTCCGACCACATTCGTTCGTGCGGTTTCCTCATCGCCGACGGCGTGCTGCCGTCCAACGAAGGTCGTGGTTACGTGCTGCGCCGGATCATTCGTCGCGCCTGCCGTCACGGCAACAAGCTCGGCGCCACCGGCAGCTTTTTCTACAAGATCGTTGCGGCGCTGGTCGCCGAGATGGGCGAAGCGTTCCCAGAGCTGAAGAAGCAGCAGAGCAACATCGAGCGCGTACTTAAAGCCGAAGAAGAGCAGTTCTCCAAGACCCTGGAGCACGGTCTGAAGATTCTCGAGCAGGATCTGGCCGAACTCAAAGGCACTGTGGTGCCGGGCGACGTCGTGTTCAAACTCTACGACACCTACGGTTTCCCGATGGACCTGACCGCGGACATCGCCCGCGAGCGCAGCCTGACCGTCGACGAAGCCGGTTTCGAGCGTGAGATGGAAGCCCAGCGAGTTCGTGCACGTTCGGCCAGCTCGTTCGGTCTGGACTACAACACGCTGGTCAAGGTTGATGTGGCCACCGAGTTCACCGGCTACAAAGACACCAGCGGTTCGGCAAAAATTGTCGCTATTTATAAAGATGGCCAGTCGGTTGACGTCTTGAACGAAGGCGAAGAGGCGGTGATCGTTCTGAACCAGACGCCGTTCTACGCTGAATCCGGCGGCCAGATTGGCGACTGCGGTTTCCTGCAGGCGGGCAACGCGCGTTTCGACGTACGTGACACCACCAAAACCGGTGGCGCATTCCTGCACCACGGTGTGCTGGATTCGGGCAGCCTGACCATCGGTGCTCCAGTGGAAACCCACGTGGATGCCGAGGTGCGTCACGCGACTTCGCTGAACCACTCGGCCACTCACTTGCTGCATGCCGCATTGCGTCAGGTACTGGGCGAGCACGTTCAGCAGAAAGGTTCGTTGGTCGACAGTCAGCGTCTGCGTTTCGACTTCAGCCACTTTGAAGCGATCAAGCCTGAACAAATCAAAGCGCTGGAAGATATCGTCAACGCCGAGATTCGCAAGAACTCTGCCGTTGAAACCGAAGAAACCGACATCGAAACCGCCAAGAACAAAGGCGCCATGGCGCTGTTCGGCGAGAAGTACGGCGACAACGTGCGCGTGCTGAGCATGGGCGGCGATTTCTCCGTCGAGCTGTGCGGCGGTATCCACGCCAACCGTACTGGCGACATCGGCCTGCTGAAAATCATCAGCGAAGGCGGTGTGGCATCGGGCGTGCGTCGTATCGAGGCAGTCACCGGTGCCGCGGCACTGGCCTACTTGAACGCGGCAGAAGAACAACTCAAGGAAGCGGCCAGCCTGGTCAAGGGCAGTCGCGACAACCTGATCGACAAGCTGTCGGCAGTGCTCGAGCGCAACCGTGCGCTGGAAAAGCAACTCGAGCAGTTGCAGGCCAAGGCTGCAAGCGCCGCGGGCGACGATCTGTCGAGCTCGGCGCTGGACGTCAAAGGCGTGAAGGTTCTGGCCGCACGTCTGGATGGTCAGGACGCCAAGGCGCTGCTGGCGCTGGTCGATCAGTTGAAAAACAAACTCGGTCGCGCAGTGATCCTGCTCGGCAGTGTCCATGAGGAAAAGGTCGTTCTGGTTGCAGGCGTAACCAAAGACCTGACTGGCCAACTCAAAGCCGGTGATTTGATGAAACAGGCTGCTGCGGCAGTGGGCGGGAAGGGCGGTGGTCGTCCGGACATGGCGCAGGGCGGCGGTGTCGACGCCGGTGCGCTGGATGGCGCACTGGCGCTGACCGTTCCATTCGTCGAGCAAGCTTTATAAGGCGGCGCGCCGGGCCCGCAGTCTAGTGGCGGGCCCGACGGCTGTTTGAGTGATTATTTGGGCGCCCTTCATGGGCAGAGGCGGCTTTGAAATGGCTTTGATCGTACAGAAATTTGGAGGCACCTCGGTCGGCACTGTCGAGAGAATCGAGCAGGTCGCCGACAAGGTTAAGAAATTCCGCGATGCCGGCGATGACCTGGTGGTCGTGCTGTCTGCAATGAGCGGTGAAACCAACCGTCTGATCGATCTGGCCAAGCAAATCAGTGGCGACACTCAACCGGTTCCGCGTGAACTGGACGTGATCGTTTCCACCGGTGAGCAGGTGACGATTGCCCTGTTGGCCATGGCGCTGATCAAGCGCGGTGTGCCGGCGGTGTCGTACACGGGTAATCAGGTGCGGATCCTGACGGACAGTGCGCACAATAAAGCGCGTATCTTGCAGATTGATGACCAGAAGATCCGTGGTGATCTGAAGGCCGGTCGCGTTGTGGTAGTCGCCGGTTTCCAGGGCGTCGACGAGCACGGCAACATCACTACGCTGGGTCGTGGCGGTTCCGACACTACCGGTGTGGCACTCGCTGCTGCGCTGAAAGCTGACGAATGCCAGATCTACACTGACGTCGATGGTGTCTATACCACCGACCCGCGTGTGGTGCCGGTCGCTCAGCGTCTGGACAAGATTACCTTCGAAGAGATGCTGGAAATGGCCAGCCTCGGCTCCAAGGTGTTGCAGATCCGTGCGGTGGAATTCGCCGGCAAGTACAACGTTCCGCTGCGCGTACTGCAC
>NZ_JBIUWI010000094.1:0-13397 GCF_044743385.1 Pseudomonas sp. NPDC087639
CCGGACGGCAAGCCTGACGCAGCCCGCGTTGCGGATCTGGCCGGCAAGCTCAACAGCGAGTTCGGCGGCACTGCCTACGCGCAGTACGGCAGCCTGTTCGTGGCCAAGGTTGCGGTCGACAGCGGCAAGCTGGATGACGCGGCGACCGAGCTGAAGGCCATCGTCGACAAACCGGCCAACCCGGCGCTGGGCGAAATCGCCCGTCAGCGTCTGGCACAGGTGCTGGGCGCGCAGAACAAGGCCGAAGACGCCCTGAAGCTGCTCGATGGCGATGCCGACAAAGCGTTCCTGGCCACTCGCGAAGAACTCAAGGGCGACCTGCTGGTGCAGCTGGGCCGTACCGATGACGCGAACAAGGCGTATCAAAAAGCCAAGGCGGCACTGTCGGATGAAGCGGCGGTCGGTGGCCTTCAAATCAAGCTCGACGACCTGGCCAAAGGGGATGCGTGACGTGATCCGTTGGAAGCATGCAGCATTGCTGGCTCTGGCCCTTCTGGCCGCGGGTTGCAGCAGCAACAGTAAAAAAGAATTGCCACCGGCCGAGCTGACCGACTTCAAAGAAGAAGTGGTTCTGCAAAAGCAGTGGAGTCGTTCGATCGGTGACGGTCAGGGCGAAACCTACAACATGCTGGTGCCGGCGATCGACGGTGACACCATCTACGCGGCCGATGTGACCGGCGTGGTGATGGCCATGGATCGCAGCAACGGCGACGTGAAATGGAAACAGGATCTCGAACTGCCTGTCTCCGGCGCCGTTGGCGTGGGTTACGGTCTGGTTCTGATCGGTACGCTGCGTGGCGAAGTCGTCGCTCTGGACACCATCAACGGTGAAGAGAAGTGGCGTGCTCGCGTGAACAGCGAAGTCCTCGCGCCGCCGGCCAACAACGGCGACGTGGTGGTGGTGCAGACTCAGGACGATCGTCTGATCGGTCTGGATGCCTCCACCGGTACTCAACGTTGGGTGTATGACAGCACTCCGGCCGTTCTGACCCTGCGTGGCACCAGTGCACCGCTGGTGACCAACCGCCTTGCGGTGGCGGGTCTGTCGACCGGTAAAGTGGTCGCTCTGGACATTTCCAACGGCGTACCGGTGTGGGAACAACGCATCGCGATTCCACAGGGTCGTTCGGAACTGGAACGCGTTGTCGACATCGATGGCGGTCTGCTGCTTTCCGGCGGCACACTGTACGTTGCCAGCTATCAGGGTCGCGTTGCGGCACTGGATCTGGAAAGCGGTCGTCAACTCTGGCAGCGCGATGCGTCGAGCTACGCCGGTATTGCTCAGGGTTTCGGCAGTGTTTACGTGAGCCTGTCTTCGGGCACCGTTGAAGGCGTCGACGAGCGTTCCACCACCGCGCTGTGGAGCAACGACTCGCTGGCTCGCCGTCAACTGTCGGCTCCGGAAGTGTTCTCCAGCTACGTGGCTGTGGGTGACCTGGAAGGTTATCTGCATCTGCTAAGTCAGGTTGACGGTCGTTTCGTCGGCCGTGAGCGCATCGACAGCGACGGCCTGCGTGCCCGTCCGCTGGTGGTGGGTGACACGATTTATGTGTATGGCAACAGCGGCAAACTGGAAGCCCTGACCATCAAGTAACAACTATGCTTGGAGATAACACCCCAGGCAGCTTCACTTGTGGGAGTGAACCTGTTCGCCCTCACAGTGTTGCCCCGAGCACCAGCCGCTGCCTAGCAGCGGCTTTTGTATTTTCTGAAATAACGAAGTGGAGAGCCGCATGGTTCCCGTAATCGCCCTGGTGGGCCGACCGAACGTCGGCAAATCCACCTTGTTCAACCGCCTGCCCAGCACTCGCGACGCCAACGTCGGCGACCTGTCCGGTCTGACCCGTGATCGCCAGTACGGTGAGGCCAAGTGGCAAGGGCGTTCCTACATTCTGGTCGACACCGGTGGTATCTCCGGTGACGAGCACGGTATGGACGAAAAAATGGCCGAGCAGTCGCTGCTGGCCATTGAAGAAGCAGATGTTGTGCTGTTCCTGGTAGATGCCAAGGCCGGTTTTACCGCCGCTGACCAGATGATCGCCGAACACTTGCGCAAACGTAACAAGCGCTCCTACGTGGTTGCCAACAAGGTCGACAACATCGACCCGGAAATGGCCCGCGCTGAATTTGCTCCGTTGGGCATGGGGCACGCGATTCCGATCGCGGGTGCTCACGGCCGTGGCATCACTCAGATGCTGGAAATCGCCCTGGGTGATTTCCCGAGAGACGAAGAAGAGCCGGAAGACGGCGAAGAAGAACTCGTTGCCGAAGGCGAGGAAGCCAAGCGCATTCCTGGCCCAAGCGAAAAAGACGGGATCAAGATCGCCATCATCGGTCGTCCGAACGTTGGCAAGTCGACCCTGGTCAACCGCATGCTCGGTGAAGACCGGGTAATCGTCTATGACCAGCCCGGCACCACCCGTGACAGTATCTACATCCCGTTCGAACGGAATGAAGAGAAGTACACGCTGATCGACACCGCCGGTGTGCGCAAGCGCGGCAAGATCCACGAAGAAGTCGAAAAATTCTCCGTGGTCAAAACCCTGCAGGCGATCAAAGACGCCAACGTGGTGATCTTCGTGATGGACGCCCGCGAAGGTGTGGTCGATCACGACCTCAACCTGCTGGGCTTTGCCATCGAGTCGGGTCGTGCGCTGGTGATCGCGATCAACAAGTGGGACGGCATGACGCCGAGCGAACGCGACTTCGTGAAGGTCGAGCTGCAGCGTCGTCTGTTCTTCGTTGACTACGCCGACATCCACTTCATCTCGGCGCTGCACGGTACTGGCGTGGGCAACCTCTACGCTTCCGTACAGAACTCGTTCAAGTCGGCGGTCACCCGCTGGCCGACCAACCGTCTGACCCAGATTCTGGAAGACGCTGTTGGGGAGCACGCGCCACCGATGGTCAACAACCGCCGGATCAAGCTGCGTTACGCCCACTTGGGTGGTGCAAACCCGCCGATCATCGTGATCCACGGTAACCAGATCGAGAAAGTACCGAAGTCGTATGTGCGCTATCTGGAGAACACTTACCGTCGTGTGCTGAAGCTGGTCGGTACGCCGATCCGCATCGAGTTCAAGGGCGGCGAGAACCCGTACGAAGGCAACAAAAACACGCTGACCGACCGCCAGGTCAACAGGAAGCGTCGGATGATGTCGCACACCAAGAAAGCCGACAAGAAGCGCCGCGACAAGAAGTGATCCGAGGCCCTGCACAATTTTGTGTGGGGCTTTTGTGGTGAGGGGATTTATCCCCGATGGGCTGCGCAGCAGCCCCAAAACCTGTGCCCGCGGTGTATCAGTCAAACCGCATTCAACGGATTTGCGACTGCTTCGCAGCCGATCGGGGATAAATCCCCTCGCCACAGGTATCGCGGTGTTTTACAAAGAAGAAGGGCGCCGGTTGGCGCCCTTTTTTTATGGGCGCCGGATGGGCTATTCTCGGGCTCTCCCGCGCCGTCGTCAGAGCCGGGTGTTGAGCAGGGAACCCCCGATGATCACCAGTAAGCTGCCGAATGTCGGCATCACTATTTTCACGCAGATGTCTCAGCTCGCGGCGCAGACCGGAGCCATCAACCTGTCCCAGGGTTTTCCTGATTTCGACGGCCCGCAGTCCCTGCTCGATGCGGTCGGTCGGCATATTGCCAGTGGCCACAACCAGTATTCGCCGATGACCGGTCTGCCGGCGCTGCGTGAGCAGATCGCGGCAAAAATCGTCCGCAGCTATGGCGTGAGCGTGGATGCTGACAGCGAACTGACGGTGACCCCGGGAGCGACCCAGGCGATCTTCTGTGCGATTCAGGCAGTTATCCACAGCGGCGACGAAGTCATCGTCTTCGACCCGTGTTACGACAGTTATGCACCTGCAACGGAGCTGGCCGGCGGTCGCTGCGTGCATGTGCAGTTGGCAAGCGACGACTTTTCCATCGATTTCGAGCAACTCAGCGCGGCCATCACGCCGCGCACGCGAATGATCGTCCTCAACACCCCGCACAACCCGAGCGGTGCCCTGATCAGCCGTGCCGAGCTGGACCAACTGGCCGCATTGATCCGCGATCGCGACATCTATCTGATCAGCGATGAAGTCTATGAACATCTGGTGTTCGACGGCGTGCCGCATGTCAGCGTGCTCGCTCACGAAGAGCTGTATCAACGCGCCTTCGTGGTCAGCTCGTTCGGCAAGACCTATCACGTCACTGGCTGGAAAACCGGTTATGTTGTCGCGCCGCCAGCGCTGACTGCCGAATTGCGCAAAGTGCATCAGTACGTGAGTTTCTGCGGCGTCACGCCGCTGCAATATGCCTTGGCTGATTACATGGCCGAGCACCCGGAGCACGTCGAAGAGTTGCCGGGCTTCTATCAGGCCAAACGCGATCTGTTCTGCGATCTGCTGGCACCGTCGCGATTCAGCTTTACCCGGGTCACCGGTACTTATTTCCAACTGGTCGATTACTCGCAGATCCGTCCCGACCTGAACGATGTCGAGATGGCCATGTGGATGACCCGCGAACACGGCGTGGCGAGCATTCCGGTGTCGGTGTTCTATCAGAGCCCACCCGAAGGCCAGCGCCTGGTGCGTCTGTGCTTTGCCAAACGCGAGGAGACGCTGCGCGAAGCGGCGGCAAAACTATGCGTGATCTGAGTATGTTGCCCGATCTCAATCTGGCGCTGATCCAGACCAGCCTGGCCTGGCATGATCGTCAGGCCAATCTCGAGCATTTCGATGTGTTGCTGGAGCAGGCGCGGGGGGCGGATCTGATTATCCTGCCGGAGATGTTCACCACCGGTTTTTCCATGGAATCAGAAACCCTCGCCGAAGCCGAGAACGGCCCGACCAGCAAATGGCTGCGGGTTCAGGCGGCGAAGCTCAACGCGGTGATCACCGGCAGTGTCATTATTCAGGCCGCCGACGGTAGCCATCGCAATCGCCTGTTGTGGGCGCGGCCCGACGGTGAAGTGCTGCATTACGACAAGCGCCATCTGTTCCGCATGGCCGGCGAGCACAACCATTACACCCCCGGCGAGCGCCAGGTGCAGTTCGAACTCAAGGGCTGGCGGGTTCGGCCGCTGATTTGCTATGACCTGCGCTTCCCGGTGTGGAGCCGGGATGCGCAAGACACCGATCTGCTGCTCTACACCGCCAACTGGCCCGGCGCGCGTCGTCTGCACTGGAATCGTCTGTTGCCGGCCCGGGCCATCGAAAACCTCTGCTACGTGGCGGCGGTCAATCGCGTCGGTACCGATGGCAAGGGTTTCGCGTACACGGGAGACAGTCAGGTGCTGGATTTCCAGGGTGAGACGTTGCTGGCGGCGGGGGAGGCTGATGGGGTGTTCAAGGCAGTGCTGGAAGCGGCACCACTGGCGGCTTATCGCGAAAGATTCCCGGCTAATCTGGATGCCGACACCTTCGAATTCACCTGAAATTCAAGCGGTGACGGGGAGGGCCCTTTCGCGAGCAGGCTCGCTCCCACATTGGAATGCGATCCTCCTGTGGGAGCGAGCCTGCTCGCGAAGGGGGCTTTGAAATCTGCACAAAAATGTCAGGCAAAAAAAGGCCCCGGAGTTCGCACTCCGGGGCCTTTTGCATTTCAGCAGTCGATTAAGCCGCTTTCGCTTCCGGCTGGCTCAACGAGCGGTTCAGTGCACTGAACAGCGCCTTGAAGCTGGCGGTGGTGATGTTTTCATCGATGCCCACGCCGTGTACTGCACGTTCACCATTTACACGCAGCTCGATGTAGGCCGCTGCTTTGGCGTTGGTGCCCGCGCCGATCGCGTGTTCGTTGTAGTCCATGATTTCCACCGGAATCGGCAGGCCGGCCACCAATGCTTCCAGCGCACCGTTGCCCTTGCCACGCCAGTGCAGGTTGGTTTCGCCCTGACCCTTGCTCGCCACTTCCACTTCGACGGCGCTGTTGCCGTTTTCTTCCTGCAGGCGATGGCTGACCAGCGCGTACGGGGTGTTGGCTTGCAGGTATTCACTGATCAACAGCGAGTGAATCTGCTTGGCGGTCATTTCCAGGCCCAGGCGGTCGGTTTCACGCTGCACGACTTGGCTGAACTCGATCTGCATGCGACGCGGCAGGCTGATGCCGTACTCCTGCTCCAGCAAGTAAGCGATGCCGCCCTTGCCCGACTGGCTGTTGACGCGGATCACCGCCTCGTAGCTGCGACCAATGTCGGCCGGGTCGATCGGCAAGTACGGCACTTCCCACAAAGCGTCCGGTTTTTGCTGGGAGAAGCCCTTGCGGATCGCGTCCTGGTGGGAGCCGGAGAACGCGGTATGGACCAGATCGCCAACGTATGGGTGACGTGGGTGAACCTGGATCTGGTTGCACTCTTCGACGACTTTGCGCACGCCGTCGATGTCGGAGAAGTCCAGTTGAGGGTCGAGGCCTTGGGTGTACATGTTCAGTGCGACGGTGACGAGGTCGACGTTACCGGTACGCTCGCCGTTGCCGAACAGGCAGCCTTCGACACGGTCGGCGCCGGCCATCAGGCCCAGCTCGGTGGCGGCCACGCCGGTACCACGGTCGTTGTGGGTGTGCAGGCTGATGATGACGCTGTCACGACGGTTGATGTTGCGGCCGAACCATTCGATCTGGTCGGCGTAGATGTTCGGGGTCGCGCACTCAACGGTGGCCGGCAGGTTGAGGATCATCTTGTGCTCAGGCGTCGGGTTCCAGACCTCGATCACCGCGTCACAGACTTCCTTGGCGAATTCCAGCTCGGTGGCACTGAAGGTTTCCGGCGAGTACTCAAAGGTCCACTCGGTGTCTGGTTGCATCGCTGCGTATTTGACGAACAGTTTGGCGGCGTTGACCGCGATGGCCTTGATGCCGTCCTTGTCCTGATTGAAGACGATGCGACGGAAAGAAGGCGAGGTGGCGTTGTACAGGTGAACGATGGCTTTCTTCGCACCACGCAGGGATTCGAAGGTGCGCTCGATCAAATCTTCACGACCCTGGGTCAGCACCTGAATGGTGGTGTCGTCCGGGATGTGGCCGTCTTCGATCAAGGTGCGGACGAAGTCGAAGTCGGTTTGAGATGCGGCCGGGAACGATGCCTCGATTTCCTTCACACCGACCTGCACCAGGGTCTTCCAGAAGCGCAGCTTTTTCACTGCATCCATCGGCTCGATCAGCGACTGGTTGCCGTCACGCAGGTCGGAGCTGCACCAGATCGGCGCGGCGTCGATGGTTTTCGACGGCCAGGTGCGATCCGGCAGATTGATGACAGGGAACGCGCGGTACTTGGAGGACGGATCTTTGAGCATGCTCATCGGGAAATTCCTTATTGTCTGGGCCGAAAAGAGGCGGCCTGCCGGTGGAACGAATGTTCTTGGAAAAGCGTGGGACGAGGCGCAGCGATTCAGCCCGGCAGTCGTGCGCTGACGAGGCACAAGCTGCGGTGCTGGCGAAGCTGAATAAGGGTGTGCGAGGTTTTCATGCTTTCAACCCTAACCGCGGGTGGGGAGGATGGCAAGCAGTCGAAAAAAATTGAGAGGAATACTCGAAAAGAGAGGGTTCGCGCGATTTTATTGTGTGATAAGCCAGAGAGTGTCTGGATTTTTGCGCAGGGTTTGATGGGGGCGCAATTGAAAGAGGTGGGTTTCAGCGGTGTTTGTGGTGGGGAATAGGCCGCTATCGCGAGCAAGCTCACTCCTACGGGGGAGTTGTGTTGTGAACACGATCAACTGTAGGAGTGAGCCTGCTCGCGATGAGGCCAGAAGCCTCACTGAATAAATCAGGGCTGGAACGCCCCAATGAAAATCGCCGGATCCACCCGCGCATCATTCAGGCTGATATTCCAGTGCATATGCGGCCCGGTCGCCCGGCCAGTCGAGCCGACCTTGCCCACCACTGCACCCCGCGCCACTTGATCACCCACCTTCACATCAATCTTCGACATATGGCAGAACATGCTGATGAAGCCCTGACCGTGGTCGACAAACACCGTATTGCCGTTGAAGAAGTAGTTACCGGTCAGAATCACCTTACCCGCCGCCGGGGTCTTGATTGGCGTGCCGGCCGGCACCGCGAAGTCCAGGCCTGCGTGCGGATTGCGCTCTTCGCCGTTGAAGAAGCGGCGCACACCAAACTTGCTCGACAGTGGCCCGTTGACCGGTTTGTCCAGCAACAGGTTGCTCGGCGTGTTCGGGCTGAAGCTGCGGTAGGCCTTGATCTGCTCGGCCAGTTCGCCTTCGATGCGCTTGAGGTTGGCCGGGTTTGGATTGACCTGTTGGGTGTTCTTCAGGGTGATGCGCTGTTCCGGATATTTTTTGTTGCCGACCGTGAACGGCAGATTACGCCCGCCACTGCTGATTTGCTGCGATCCCGGTTTGACGGTCAGTGGCACGCCGACAATCGCCAGCCAGTTGTTCTGCTCTTTGACCACTAACACCGGTTTGCCCTGATAGGTGGCTTTCGGCGCTTGAGCGGCAGCGCCCAGATCAACCACTGCCACGCCGCCCGGCACCGGTTTGTTCAGCAGCCGGGTGATGTAACTGTCGGCGTGGGCGTTGAAGGTCAGACAGAGTAAAAACAATGGAGCCAGAAAACGCGGCATGGATCAGTCCAGTAAAGAGAGGGTGACGGGCGTCAGGTGATTGTCCTCGACGCGCACTTGCAGTTCGCCTTCGCCGAGTTTGGCTTTCAGGCGCTGGCCGGTGTGGGTCTGCGCGGCGTTGCGGATCGCGTTGCCGCGCTCATCCAGCAGAATGCTGTAACCACGGCCAAGGGTTGCCAGCGGGCTGACCACATGCAGCGTCTGCATCTGACTGTGCAGTTGCAGACGACGGTTTTTCAGGCCTTCACGCATCGCTCGCGGCAAACGTTCGGCGAGGCTGTCGAGGCGCTGGCGCAACATCGCCAGTTGCCGTCCCGGATGCTGCCCGGCGAGGCGGGTTTCCAGGCGAATCAGGCGTTCGCGTCGAGTATTGAGATGACGCTCGAAGGCCCGGCGCATACGCATGTCGAGGTCGTCCAGACGCTGAGCCTGCTGGCGCAGACGCTCGCCGGGATGGCGCAGGCGCCGGGCCATGCCCTCCAGACGAAGACGATCGCGCATCAAACGGTCACGCATGCGCATGACCAAACGGCGATGCAGGCTTTCGACCTGACGGATCAGGTGGCTGGAATCGGGAGCGAGCAGCTCGGCGGCAGCGGAAGGCGTGGGTGCGCGGACGTCGGCAACGAAGTCGCTGATCGACACATCGGTTTCATGGCCGACGGCGCTGACAATCGGTGTCACACAAGCATCGACTGCGCGGGCCACGGCCTCTTCGTTGAAACACCAGAGGTCTTCCAGCGAGCCGCCGCCACGGGCGAGGATAAGAGCGTCAAATCCGCGGGCATCGGCCATTTTCAAGGCGCGGACGATCTGCGCAGTGGCTTCGCGGCCCTGCACGGCGGTCGGAATCAACGTCAACTGAACCTGCGGCGCACGGCGGCGGAACACGCTGATGATGTCGCGGATCACCGCGCCAGTCGGCGAACTGATGATGCCGATGCGTTGCGGATGCGCCGGCAGCGGCACTTTGCGTTCGGCGCTGAACAGGCCTTCGGCGCTGAGCTTTTCCTTCAACGCATCGAAGGCCAGACGCAGCGCGCCGTCACCCGCCGGCTCCACGGTGTCGAGAATCAGTTGATAGTCACCACGGCCTTCGAACAGCGAGACCTTGCCGCGAACCTTCACGGCCAAGCCGTCTTTCAGCGCCTGGCGCACGCGTGCAGCGTTCTGACGGAACAAGGCGCAACGCACCTGCGCGCCGCTGTCCTTGAGCGTGAAATAGATGTGGCCGGACGCCGGGCGGGCGAGGTTGGAGATTTCGCCTTCGACCCAGATGTTGCTGAACACGTCTTCGAGCAACACCCGCGCGCGGCCGTTGAGCTGGCTGACGGTCAGGACTTCACGGTCCAGGCCAAGTCTTGCAAAGGGATCTTTAATCATGGGGCGCAGTTTAAAGGCATTCGCCGGTGAATGTCTGGAGGAAGTGTTGCACCAGCGGTGTCGGATTTTGCCGATAGGCGAGGGCCACAGTGCTTTGGCAATCTGAATCTGCCAGCGGTAGAAATCTTACGCCGGACGGTGCGATGTCCTGCATCGACTCGGGCAGCAGGGCGATGCCGAACCCCGCCTGAATCAACTGCAATTGCGTGGTTTTGCGCGACATCACTCTCGCGGCTTTCGGGAAGAAGCCCTGGCGCATGCACAGGTCGGCGCATAAATAGCTCAGACCACCGCGCTGCGGATGGGGAATCGAAATGAACGGCTCGTCTTTTAATTGCGCCAGTTCGACAATTCTCAGGTCAGCCAATCGATGACTCGCCGGCACCGCTAACAGCAAGCGTTCAGTAAACAGGGGCGTAACCTGAATACCCTCGCGCTGACGCAACACCGGCAGACGCAGCAGGCCGATATCGAGGCGACCTTCGGCCAGTTCCTGCAGTTGCGCTTCCGACGACAGTTTGCCGATGTCCAGCGACACGCCTTGCTGCTGATCAAGGTAAGTGCTGATGTCGCGCAGCAATCGCCCGCTGATCGGTACGGTACTTGAGTGACTCAAGCGCAATGTGCCGAGTTGACCGTGGCCGACTTCGGTGGCCATGGTGCTGGCCTTGTTCAGCTCAATCAGCAGATTGCGCGCTCGCGGTAACAACGCTTCACCCGCCGCCGTGAGTCGGGGTTGCCGTGCTGTGCGCTCGAACAGCGGGGTTTGCAGACGGGTTTCCATGTCTTTGATCTGGCGGCTCAATGCCGATTGCGCGATGAACAAACGCTCGGCCGCCGCACTGAAGCTGCCGCATTCGGCGATTTCCACGAAGTAACGCAGTTGACGGGTTGAAAGCACAAGACATGCCTTTTCGAGATGGGTTGGCGACTTTGAAGATATTAGTCGCAACCCTCGGCGGTGGCTAAAGTCATCAAAGGCTTATAAAGGAAGTCGAGCGATGAGCGTTGTGGGGCTGCTGAGTGAGTGGGCGTGGGGCGCCGAGGGCTGGGCGGTGATCGGATTGGCGATCGCGCTGGCCTATATCGTGTTTGGCATTGCCGGTTTCGGCACGGCGCTGGTGGCGGGGCCGATTCTGATTCTGTTCATGCCGTTGTCGAAGATTGTGCCGTTGCTGGTGCTGCTGGATTTCGTCGCGGCGTTTGGCAATTTGCTGCCATCGCGGCGGGACGTGGCGAAACCCGAATTGCTGCGATTGCTGCCGTGCATGGCGGTTGGTTGCACGTTGGGGGTGATTTTTCTGCTCAATCTCAAATCCGATCTGTTGTTGCTGTTGATGGGGCTGTTTATCAGCGCTTATGCGATTTACAGCCTGTGGGTCAAAGCGCGGCCCGCGCAACTGGCAGCCGCTTGGGCGGTACCGATGGGGACGGTGGGCGGATTGTTCGGAGCGTTGTTTGGCAGTGGTGGCTTTCTATACGCGATCTATCTCAATAGCCGACTGCCTAAAGACTCGGCCCGGGCTACGCAAAGTGCGCTGATCAGTTGCAGCACGGTGGTGCGCTTGAGCCTGTTCGCCATCGCCGGTGTTTATGCCGAACTACCCTTGTTAATGCTGGCGCTGTGTCTGTTGCCTGCCATGGCGCTGGGGTTGTGGATCGGGCGGCGCTTGACCATGCGGTTGTCCCGCGAGGCGTTTGTGCGGCTGGTGACGTGGTTGGTGCTGGCGAGCGGCATTGCCTTGATCGGGCGCTATTTGAGTACTTGACCGGATTTCGTCAGGGATTAAGCTGCCGGTTTTTAGGGCCTCTTCGATTTGCTCGCGAAGGCGTCAGAAGCCATACCGCAGGACTTTCCATGAATTCGCAAAGCATCATCGTCCCGAAAATCTCCACCCTGCCGGTCCACGAACCCCGGGCCCGGGCGATCGTGCGCTGGCTGGTGCGCAAGAACATCATCGAGGAAGAACTGACCACCTGCGGCCGCACTGGCAACCGCATGGCCCACGCTATTGCCCATGGTGCCCGCGCCGTGGTGCTGCACCCCGAGGCGCTGCCGTTCGGCGAGCCGATCAACGGCTTGGAAATCGTCACCAAGCGCTGCATCTACACCCCGGCCAAGGGATTTCTGGAAGAGGCTGGTTGCGCCGAGTGCCGCAGCGAAGTTGGTGAAGCGCTGTTCGAAAGCCTGGAAGACTGGATGCCAGGGCGCACCGACAACTTCACTTGCCCGGAATGCGGGCATGAAGACGACATCAACGGCTTTCTGTATTTGCAGGAATGCGCGTTCTCCAACCTGGGGTTCATCTTCAACAACTGGCTGGAAGCCGGGTTCAAGCAGAGCTTTATCGACGAATTCGCCGATTGGCTGGATCAACCTGTCTCTTGGGTCAAGGTGGAACTGTAGAAGCGGCGATTCCCGTACATCAGCAACATTGATATTAAGCAGAGTTTTACGTTGAACAGCGGGGGGTGTCTGACTATAATGGCGCGCTTCCATTTTCCCGCTCGGGAGCCCCCGCGATGCTGCGTATCAGCCAAGAAGCTCTGACATTCGACGACATTCTCCTAGTGCCCGGTTATTCCGAGGTGCTTCCTAACGAAGTCAGTCTCAAGACCCGCCTTACCCGTGGCATCGAACTGAACATTCCTCTGGTTTCTGCTGCAATGGACACCGTTACTGAAGCCCGTCTGGCAATTGCCATGGCTCAGGAAGGTGGCATCGGCATTATCCACAAGAACATGACCATCGAGCAGCAAGCTGCCGAAGTTCGCAAGGTCAAGAAGTTCGAAGCCGGCGTCGTCAAGGATCCGATTACCATCGAGGCAGATGCCACGGTTCGTGATCTGTTCGAATTGACCCGCATGCACAACATTTCCGGCGTTCCGGTACTGCACGATGGCGACCTGGTCGGTATCGTCACTTCCCGTGACGTGCGTTTCGAAACCCGTCTGGATGCCACCGTCCGTGAAGTGATGACGCCTAAAGAACGTCTGGTCACCGTACGCGAAGGCGCCGACAAGAACGAAGTCCGCGAGCTGCTGCACAAGCACCGTCTGGAAAAAGTTCTGATCGTCGATGACAAGTTTGCCCTCAAAGGCATGATGACCGTCAAAGACATCGAAAAAGCCAAAGCCTATCCGCTGGCCAGCAAGGACGATCAAGGTCGTCTGCGCGTTGGCGCTGCCGTTGGTACCGGTAAAGACACCGGTGACCGCGTAGCCGCGCTGGTCAATGCCGGTGTGGACGTGGTGGTGGTCGACACCGCTCACGGTCACTCCAAAGGCGTGATCGACCGCGTTCGCTGGGTTAAACAGAATTTCCCTGAAGTTCACGTTAACCGCGGCAACATACCCAACGGCGCAGCCCCCAAGGCCCAGGCCCAAGCATGCCCCCAAGCGGTAAAAGTCGGTATACGCCCAGGCACCATAAGCACCACCCCCATC
>NZ_JBIUWI010000095.1:0-13325 GCF_044743385.1 Pseudomonas sp. NPDC087639
AATGAAGAAACAACACCGCCCGTGACGAATATGTATCTCGTCATGAAAAACCCTAGAAGTCTGCGTTAAAGCGTTACGAGCCGCCGGGGAACGCTAAGGAAGGCCGAAGCCCCCGATCACCTGCATTAATCACAGTGCACCTTTCAAAAAAACCGCCGCGTTGGGACAGACCGGCAGATGAAACACCGGTACGTTGCTCGCTACACATTTTTTGGAATCGCCCAGCAAAGACTGCTTGGTAATCGGCAACTCCTGCAATTCAGGCGAATCCACAGAAGTTGTATCAAGAAGGGAGCGTAGTCTACCGGAATGCCCCTTTCATCTCAAACCTTGATCTTCGTCTGTTGGCTGCCAATGCAATTGCCAGCCGTCCTGCCCATTGCCATCAAGACCCGGCAGGTTCGCCACCGCGAGCAATTCTTCGCCGCGAAACAGCAGCGGCAATCTGCCACGCACGAAGCGCGGCACCGCGCGTTCATTGAGCAGCCGCTTAAGATCGCGACGGCCGCGATCCGCGAGATGCATCACTTCGCCGCCCTGACGATAGCGGATCTGCAACGGCCCGACGGGAGTCTGACCGCTGAACATGACACGTCCGTTATCGGGCAAGCGTAGCGGTGACGACAGGTCATGCCAGTCGCAGCCGATCACCGGCGCACTCAGCCAGACGCCGCTAAGCCACCACAGACGACCGGCGCTGCGGTGCAATTCGCCATCGGCCAGACGCCAGACCGGTGTCGCATCGTGGGCGGCGTCGCACAGATCCGACCAACCCGACCAATGGTCAGTGTCGGGCAACCGTGTCAGCGGTTCGAGCCAGTGACTCAAGGCATTTCGCTGACGAGCGGCAGACAGCGCGGCCAGCGGCGCCAACTCAAGTGAGCGCAATCCCAGCCATTCGAATTCATGACGGGTGAGGGCCTGGGCCAGATCCATCTGCGCCAACTCGTTAAGCAAGCCTTGCGCCTCGCGCAGATGCGCGGCGCTGCGGGCCATACTCGCCTGCGCTTGCGGCCAGCGTCCGGTCAGCGCCGGCATGACCTGATGGCGCAGATAATTACGCGAAAACTGCCGGTCCTGATTCGACGGATCTTCAATCCAGTGCAATTGATGAGTTTGTGCATAGGCTTCCAGCTCCGCGCGGGTAACATCGAGCAACGGTCGAACCAAAGCCCCCTGCCCCAGCGGACGCTGTTGTGGCATCCCCGAAAGACCGCGCATTCCCGCACCGCGCATCAGACGGAAAAGCAGGGTTTCGGCTTGATCATCACGGTGCTGACCGGTCAGCAAGACGTCATCAGACTGCGTCACCGAACTGAACACCGCATACCGCGCATCCCGCGCCGCCCGTTCCAGACTCGCCCCCGGTTGCACCGTCACCCGCTCCACTTGTAACGGAACCCCCAGCGCATCGCAGACAGACTGGCAATGCGCCGGCCACGCATCGGCCGCAGCCTGAAGGCCGTGATGGATATGGATGGCGCTTAGCGCCGGAAGGGATTCGGTTTTTGCGAGACAAGCGAGCAGATGCAGCAGGACAGTGGAATCGAGACCACCGGAGAAAGCGATGCGCCAATGAGCGGCATTGCGCCAAGGCTCAAGACTCAGCAGAAGCCTTGCAGGCAAATCAATCGATGATCGATCCATATCTTTCTCTTTGCCCAAATCAAATGTGGGAGCGATCCTGCTCGCGATAGCGGTGTAACAGCCAACACATTGGTTGAATGTTACCCCCTCTTCGCGAGCAGGCTCGCTCCCACATGGGTATTGCGCAGTCGACTTAGAGACCGTAGCTCATCAGTCGATCATAACGGCGCTTCAACAGCGCTTCGTTGTCGAACTTCTTCAGCATCGCCAGTTGCGAGCTCAGCTCGGCACGGATCGAAGCCGCTGCGCTTGCCGGATCACGGTGCGCGCCGCCCAGAGGCTCGCCAATCACCTTGTCGACAATGCCCAGGCCCTTCAGACGCTCGGCGGTGATGCCCATCGCTTCAGCGGCATCCGGCGCTTTTTCGGCGGTTTTCCACAGAATCGACGCGCAACCTTCCGGCGAGATCACCGCATAGGTCGAGTATTGCAGCATGTTCAGCTGATCACAGACCCCGATCGCCAAAGCACCGCCGGAACCACCTTCACCGATAACAGTGGCGATGATCGGGGTCTTCAGGCGCGACATGACCCGCAGGTTCCAGGCAATCGCTTCGCTCTGGTTGCGCTCTTCAGCGTCAATGCCAGGGTAGGCGCCCGGGGTGTCGATGAAGGTCAGGATAGGCATTTTGAAACGCTCGGCCATTTCCATCAGACGGCAGGCCTTGCGGTAGCCTTCCGGACGCGGCATACCAAAGTTGCGGCGTACCTTCTCGCGCACTTCACGGCCCTTCTGGTGACCGATGATCATCACCGGTTGATCGTCCAGACGGGCGATGCCGCCAACGATCGCAGCGTCGTCGGAGAAGTGACGGTCGCCGTGCAGTTCGTCGAACTCGGTGAAGATGTGCTCGATGTAATCGAGGGTGTACGGGCGTTTCGGGTGACGCGCCAGGCGTGCGATCTGCCAGCTGGTCAGCTTGCCGAAGATGTCTTCGGTCAGCGTTTTGCTCTTGTCCTGCAGGCGGGAGATCACAACGACGAAATTCAGCGAATTGTCATTACCGACCAAGCGCAACTCTTCGATCTTGGCAACCACCTCGGCGATCGGCTGTTCGAAATCTAGAAAATTCGGGTTCATAGGCGTCCGTCTTGGGTCGTGTCCCAAATGAGCTTGGGCCGGCCGGTTGTCTATTCGCGCCCTACCTTAAGGAAAAGGCGCGCTAAGGTCGAGATTAAAAATTCAGGTCGCGGGCAAGGCGCTTGATGGCACCCTGCCGGTCAACGGTATTGGAGGAAGACGTTGTCTCGCCCGAACTGGTCACGCAGGGCTTGAATCAACGCATCCGCCGGGTCGATCCGCCAGGTCTCGCCGAACTGCAGCAAGGTCTTCGCATCAGGACTGGTGTACTCCATGGTGATCGGGCACGCCCCGCGGTGACGCTTGAGCAAATCCCCCAACCAGCGTAGCTGATCGCCTTTCAGGTCCTGGGTCTGCAGTTTCAGACGCAGGCTCTCGGCAAGGTTGGTACGCGCATCTTCCATGCTCATCACCCGCTTGACCCGCAGGCGCAGGCCGCCGGAGAAGTCGTCGTTGCTGACCTCGCCTTCAACCACCACCATCGCGTCGGTCTGCAACAGCGACTGCGCTGAATGGAACGCTTCGGCAAACAGCGACGCCTCGATCCGCCCGGAGCGGTCGTCGAGGGTGATGAAGCCCATCTTGTCGCCCTTTTTGTTCTTCATCACCCGCAGCGCGATGATCATCCCCGCCACGGTCTGCGTATCGCGGGCCGGTTTCAGGTCGATGATGCGCTGACGGGCGAACCGGCGAATCTCGCCTTCATATTCATCAATCGGGTGACCGGTCAGGTACAGGCCCAAGGTGTCTTTTTCACCCTTGAGGCGCTCCTTGAGGGTCAATTCCTTGGCCTTGCGATGAGTCGCATAAACGTCAGCATCTTCCTCGACAAACAGCCCGCCAAACAGGTCGGCGTGACCACTGTCGTGAGTGCGAGCGGTTTGCTCGGCAGCCTTGATCGCCTCTTCCATCGCCGCCAGCAGCACGGCGCGGTTGCGGTCGATGTTGGCCTGATAAGCCTTTTGTTCGTCGTGGAAATACGGCCCAAGACGATCCAGTGCGCCGCTGCGGATCAGACCGTCGAGGGTGCGCTTATTAATGCGCTTGAGGTCGACACGGGCGCAGAAATCGAACAGATCCTTGAACGGGCCTTCCTGACGCGCCTCGGTGATCGCTTCCACCGGACCTTCGCCGACACCTTTGATCGCGCCGAGGCCGTAAACAATGCGGCCGTCGTCGTTCACCGTGAACTTGAATTCCGAAGTATTCACATCCGGCGCGTCGAGACGCAGCTTCATGGTGCGAATTTCTTCGATCAAGGTCACGACCTTGTCGGTGTTGTGCATGTCCGCCGACAGTACCGCAGCCATGAATGGCGCCGGGTAGTGGGTTTTCAACCAGGCCGTCTGGTACGACACCAGACCATAAGCGGCAGAGTGAGACTTGTTGAAGCCATAACCGGCGAATTTTTCCACCAGGTCGAAAATGTTACCGGCGAGGTCAGCGTCGATATTGTTGGTCTTGCAACCTTCAATGAAGCCGCCGCGCTGCTTGGCCATCTCTTCGGGTTTTTTCTTACCCATTGCCCGACGCAGCATGTCCGCACCGCCGAGGGTGTAACCGGCCATGACCTGAGCAATCTGCATCACCTGTTCCTGATACAGGATGATGCCGTACGTCGGCGCCAATACCGGCTTGAGGCCTTCGTATTGGTAGTCGGAGTGCGGATACGCCAGTTCGGCGCGACCGTGCTTACGGTTGATAAAGTCGTCAACCATGCCGGACTGCAGCGGGCCCGGACGGAACAGGGCCACCAGTGCGATCAAGTCTTCCAGACAGTCGGGCTTGAGCTTTTTGATCAGCTCTTTCATGCCGCGGGATTCAAGCTGGAAGACTGCTGTGGTTTCAGCTTTTTGCAGCAGCGTGTACGTCGGCTTGTCGTCCAGCGGGATAAACGCGATATCCAGCGGCGGCTCGTCGACCTTGGCGCGGTCACGGTTGATGGTCTTCAGCGCCCAGTCGATAACCGTCAGGGTGCGCAGACCGAGGAAGTCGAACTTCACCAGACCGGCCGCTTCAACGTCGTCCTTGTCGAACTGGGTTACCAGACCGTCACCGGCCTCGTCGCAATAGATCGGCGAGAAGTCAGTCAGCTTGGTCGGTGCGATCACCACACCACCGGCGTGCTTGCCGACGTTACGCACAACGCCTTCAAGCTTGCGCGCCATCTCCCAGATTTCCGCAGCCTCTTCATCGACCTTGATGAAGTCACGGAGGATTTCTTCCTGCTCGTAGGCTTTTTCCAGGGTCATGCCGACTTCGAACGGAATCATCTTCGACAGGCGATCCGCCAGGCCGTAGGACTTGCCCTGCACCCGCGCCACATCTCGCACCACAGCCTTCGCCGCCATGGAACCGAAAGTGATGATCTGGCTTACCGCGTTGCGGCCGTATTTCTCGGCCACGTAGTCGATCACCCGGTCACGACCGTCCATGCAGAAGTCGACGTCGAAGTCGGGCATCGATACCCGTTCCGGGTTAAGGAAACGTTCGAACAGCAGGTCATATTCCAGCGGGTCAAGGTCAGTGATTTTCTGTACGTAAGCCACCAGCGAGCCGGCACCCGATCCACGGCCAGGACCTACTGGCACGCCGTTGCTCTTGGCCCACTGGATAAAGTCCATCACGATCAGGAAGTAACCCGGGAAGCCCATCTGGATGATGATATCCAGCTCGAAATTCAACCGGTCGACATAGACCTGACGCTTGGCCTCGTAATCTTCGGTGGTGTCTTTTGGCAGCAGAACCGCCAGTCGCTCCTCCAGACCGTCGAAAGACACTTTGCGGAAATACTCGTCGATGGTCATGCCATCGGGAATCGGGAAGTTGGGCAGGAAGTGCGTGCCCAGTTTCACGTCAATGTTGCAGCGCTTGGCAATCTCGACGGTGTTTTCGATGGCGTCGGGAATGTCGCTGAACAACTCAGCCATTTCCTCGGCACTTTTGAGGTATTGCTGGTCGCTGTAATTCTTCGAACGCCTTGGATCATCGAGGGCGCGGCCCTCACCGATGCATACGCGGGTTTCGTGGGCAGCGAAGTCTTCCTGCTTGATGAAGCGCACATCGTTGGAGGCCACCAGCGGCGCGCCAAGCTTGTCAGCCAGGGCCACGGCGCCATGCAGTTGCTCTTCATCGTTGGGACGGTTGGTGCGCTGGATTTCCAGATAGAAGCGATCCGGGAACACGCTCATCCATTCGCGCGCCAGGGCTTCGGCTTCAGCCGGGTTGCCACCGATCAGCGCCATGCCGATCTCGCCTTCTTTGGCGGCGGACAGCATGATCAGGCCTTCGTTGGCCTCGGCGACCCACTCGCGCTCGATGATAATCATGCCGTTGCGCTGGCCGTCGATGAAGCCGCGCGAGATCAACTCGGTGAGGTTGCGATAACCCTTGGCGTTCATCACCAACAGACTGATTCGGCTCAGTGGCGCGTCCGGATCCTTGTTCGACAGCCAGAGGTCGGCGCCGCAGATCGGCTTGATGCCCGCGCCCATGGTGTTTTTATAGAATTTGACCAGGGAACACATGTTGTTCTGATCGGTGACCGCCACGGCCGGCATGTTCATGCCGGTCAGCGCCTTGACCAGTGGCTTGATCCGCACCAGCCCGTCGACCAGGGAGTATTCAGTGTGCAGGCGTAGATGAACGAATGAAGCCGGCATAGTGATCCTGTCCAGTTACATAGAGACAACAAGGCCCGGATTGTACCGGGCCTCGAACAAAACATCAGCCTTGCGACTAAACCTGCGTCAGCCCTTCCAGTGCCTCGTAAGCCTGACGCACCGGGGCGAACGAGCGCCGGTGAATCGGCGTCGGGCCAAGACGCACCAACGCTTCCAGATGAACGGGCGTCGGGTAGCCTTTATGGCCACCAATGCCGTAACCCGGGTAAATCAATTCGAATGCGGCCATCTCGCGGTCACGGCTGACCTTGGCCAGAATCGATGCCGCTGCGATGGCTGGAACCTTGCCGTCGCCCTGCACCACGGCTTCAGCGCGCATCGGCAATTGCGGGCAGCGGTTACCGTCAATCATCGCCCGTTTCGGTTGAATGTGCAGGCCGGCCACGGCACGCTGCATGGCCAGCATGGTTGCGTGCAGAATGTTCAGTTCGTCGATTTCTTCGACTTCGGCACGAGCAATGCACCAGCTCAAGGCTTTTTCGATGATCTCGTCGTAAAGCTTTTCGCGTTTGGCTTCGGTGAGCTTTTTCGAGTCGTTGAGGCCAAGGATCGGTCGGTTTGGATCAAGAATCACCGCCGCCGTTACCACCGCACCGCACAATGGGCCGCGACCGACTTCATCGACACCGGCCACCAGCTCTTCGACTTCGGCGACCAGGGTGAAATCCAGGCCCATCTGCAGATCTTTTTTGCTCATCGTTTTTGACCGATCAGGTTGAGGACGGCATCCGCCGCCTGATTGGAAGCGTCCAGCCGCAGCGTGCGATGGATTTCGTCGAAGCCGCGAGTCTGCTCTTCACCGCCCTCGATCAGGGGCGAAAGGGTCTGTGCCAATGCCTCGACTGTCGCATCATCCTGCAACAGTTCCGGAACCAGCAGGCGCTGGGCCAGCAGGTTCGGCAGAGACACGTACGGGCTCTTGACCATGCGCTTGAGAATCCAGAACGTCAGCGGGGCCAGACGATAGGCCACCACCATCGGCCGCTTGTACAGCAAGGCTTCAAGGGTCGCCGTACCGGAGGCGATCAACACCGCATTGCACGCGGCCAGGGCCAGATGAGACTTGCCGTCGAGCAAGGTCACTGGCAAATCGCGGCCCGCGAGCAACTCTTCAAGTTGCATGCGGCGTTCTGCATTGGCGCAAGGTATGACGAAACGCAACCCGGGGCGCATGGCACGCAAACGCTCGGCGGTATCGAGGAAAAGCGCCCCCAGACGGGCGACTTCGCCACCACGGCTGCCGGGCATCAATGCCACCAGCGGGCCGTCGGGCAGACCCAACTCGGCACGCGCAGCAGCGCGATCAGCCTCCAGCGGAATGGTATCGGCCAGCGTGTGACCGACGAACCGAACCGGCACGCCTTTCTCTTCGTAAAATTTTGCTTCGAACGGCAGCAGCGTCAACATCAGGTCGCAGCCTTCGCGAATCTTCAACACGCGCTTCTGCCGCCACGCCCACACCGACGGGCTGACGTAATGCACGGTCTTGATCCCGGCCTGACGCAGTTTGAGTTCGATATTGAGGTTGAAGTCCGGCGCATCGATGCCGATGAACACGTCCGGCTTTTCGGCGATCAGCGTGGCGATGAGTTCCTTGCGGCGCTTGAGCAACTCGTGCAACCGACCAAGCACCTCCACCAGCCCCATGACCGACAAGCGTTCCATGGGGAAGTAGGAGGTCAGGCCTTCGGCCTGCATCAACGGTCCACCGACACCGATAAATTCGACTGCCGGATGCTGTGCCTTTAGGGCGCGCATGAGACCGGCGCCCAGAATGTCACCGGAAGCCTCACCCGCTACCAGCGCAATACGCAGACTCGCCATGATCAGCGGGTGATGCCGCGAGTCGACGACTGGATCGAATCACGGAACACCGCGACTTCCGGGAACTGAGCAGCAGGTTCAGCCAGTTCGGCCAGTGCCTGCTCGACCGTCAGGCCTTGGCGATACACAGTCTTGTAGGCGCGACGCAGCGCATGGATAGCGTCTTCGCTGAAACCACGACGGCGCATGCCTTCGAAGTTCATGCTGCGCGCTTCAGCCGGATTGCCAAACACGGTGACAAACGCCGGAACATCTTTACCGATTGCCGTGCCCATACCGGAAAAGCTGTGGGCGCCGATGTGGCAGTACTGATGTACCAGGGTGAAACCGGAGAGGATCGCCCAGTCTTCGACGTGCACATGGCCGGCCAACGCGGTGTTGTTGACCAGGATGCAGTTGTTGCCGATGACGCTGTCGTGACCGATGTGGGCGTAAGCCATGATCAGGTTGTGATCGCCCAGCGTGGTTTCCGAACGGTCCTGCACGGTGCCACGGTGAATCGTCACGCCTTCACGGATGACGTTGTGGTCACCGATCACCAGACGAGTTTCTTCACCTTTGTATTTCAGATCGGGCGTGTCTTCGCCTACCGAGGAGAACTGGTAGATACGATTCTGCTTGCCGATGCGGGTCGGGCCTTTGAGGATCACATGCGGCCCGATTACGGTACCCTCGCCGATTTCCACACCTGCGCCGATGATCGACCACGGGCCGACCTCGACGCCGTCAGCCAGAACGGCCGACGGATCGATGATTGCGCGAGGGTCAATCAAACTCATAGCTTGCGTTCCGCACAGATGATTTCAGCAGAGCAGACTGGCTTGCCGTCGACCGAAGCCTGGCATTCGAATTTCCAGATCTGTCGCTTGCAACTGATGAACTTGGCTTCGAGGATCAACTGATCGCCCGGCAACACTGGCTGGCGGAAACGCAGCTTGTCGGAACCGACGAAGTAATACAGGGTGCCGTCGGCCGGTTTGACGTCGAGCATTTTGAAACCGAGGATCCCGGCAGCCTGAGCCATCGCTTCGATGATCAGCACACCCGGCATGATTGGGTGCGCAGGGAAGTGACCATTGAAGAAGGGTTCATTGATGCTGACATTCTTGTAGGCGCGAATGCGCTTGCCTTCAGTGTCCAGTTCCACCACCCGGTCCACCAGCAGGAACGGGTAACGGTGAGGCAGGTATTCGCGAATCTCGTTGATGTCCATCATTTCGGGGGGAAGCCTATGTAAAGATTGGGAGCGCGACTGACGCGCACTCCTCTAGCAAATCAAGGAGGCAGTCTAGAGGCTGTGCACACTTGATATGGAAATGGTATCAGCCATCTGATGAAGCATTGCCGTCAGGGGTCACTTCCCCTACGCGCTTTTCCAGCTGTTTCAAACGTCGCGCGATGTCATCGAGCTGACGGATGCGTGCCGCGCTTTTGCGCCATTCGGCAGCCGGTTGCATGGCTGTGCCGGAAGAATAGGCACCCGGCTCGGTAATCGAGTGGGTCACCATGGTCATCCCGGTCAGGAAAACGTTGTCGCAAATATCAATGTGCCCGACCAGACCGACACCGCCAGCGAGCATGCAATGCTTGCCGATTTTGGTGCTGCCGGAGATCCCGACGCACGCAGCCATGGCGGTGTGATCACCGACCTGGACGTTGTGGGCGATCTGGATCTGGTTGTCGAGCTTCACGCCATTGCCGATCACGGTATCGGCCAACGCACCGCGGTCGATGGCGGTATTCACGCCAATCTCCACATCGTCGCCGATGGTCACACCACCGATCTGGGCGATTTTCTGCCAGATACCTTTTTCGTTGGCAAAGCCGAAGCCTTCCCCACCGAGTACGGCACCGGACTGGATAACCACACGCTTGCCGATGCGCACATCGTGATACAGCGTCACCCGTGGAGCAAGCCAGCCGCCCTCACCGATTTCGCTGCGTGCACCGACCACACAATGGGCGCCGAGCGTGACTTGCGCTCCAATCCGCGCACCGGCCTCGATCACCACGAAAGGACCGATGCTGGCGGTTGGATCAACCACCGCATCGGCAGCAATTACCGCCGAGGGATGAATCCCCGCAGTGGCTTTTGGCTTGGGATCGAACAAGTGAGAGATACGCGCATAGGCCAGGTAAGGATCCGGCACCACCAATGCATTACCGGCAAAACCTTCGGCATCCGCTTCCTTGAGCAGCAAGGCTGCAGCCTGCGAACCCGGGAGGTATTTGCGATATTGAGGATTTGCCAGAAAGCTCAACTGAGCTGGGCCAGCCTCTTGCAAAGTGGCTAGCCCAGTAATTTTCTTCTCCGGGTCGCCACGCAGGGTGGCGCCGAGGAACTCGGCCAACTGGCCGAGCTTGATAGTCACGGTCATGGGTTACTTCAGCTGATTCATGCGCTCGATAACCTGGCGCGTGATGTCGTACTGAGGTTTGACATCAATCACTGCGCCACGCTCGAACACCAGGTCAAAACCACCTTTCTTGATGACTTCTTCCACTGCGCCATCCAGTTTCGGCTTCAGCTGCTTGAGCATTTCGCGGTCGGCAACGGCTTTGGCTTCGTTGAGTTCCTTGGACTGGAACTGGAAGTCACGGGCCTTTTGCTTGAATTCCAGCTCCAGACGCTCGCGCTCACCTTGCTGCATCTTGTCGCCACCGGCCATCAGACGATCCTGAATGCCCTTGGCGCTGCTTTCGAGAGTTTTCAGTTTGGTCAGTTGAGGACCGAACTTCTTCTCGGCATCCACGGCGTATTTCTTCGCCGCATCGGATTCCAGCAGTGCCATCTGATAGTTCAGAACAGCGATTTTCATGTCGGCGAACGCCGGACCTGCCACCAGTACGGAGGCCAGGAGAACCAATTGAGTCAACTTACGCACGATGCACCCCTACAAAATCCATTGTCGTTATCTTGGGTCAGACGCTTAGAACGTCTGGCCGAGGGAGAATTGGAACACTTGAGTTTCAGCTTCATCCGGTTTCTTGATCGGCATTGCCAACGCGAAGCTCAGAGGACCCAGCGCGGTGACCCAGGTCACGCCTACACCGACGGAACTGGCCATGTTGCTCAGACTGATGTCGTTGCACTTGGTGTTCGACGACGAGCCGTTGGCGTTGGTGGTGTCCTTGCACTGCGAGTCGAAAACGTTACCCACATCCCAGAATACCGAGGTACGCAGGGAGCGCTGATCCTTGACGAACGGCAGTGGGAACAGCACCTCAACACCGCCCTGGATCAGGACGTTGCCACCGAACGGCAGTGGATCCTGGTCCGGGTCAGCAATGGTGCCCGGATTCGTGCCACGACTCGGGGTACTGCGCGGGCCCAGCGTACTGTCCTTGAAGCCACGTACCGAGTTGAAACCACCAGCATAGTAGTTTTCATAGAACGGCAAGCCGTCTGTGGAACCATAACCATCGCCATAACCCAGCTCGGTGTGCAGGCGCAGAGTGTAGTTTTCGCTGATCGGCTGGAACAGCTGACCACGGTAGTCAAGTTTGTAGAAAGACAGGTCGCTGCCCGGGATGGTGGTTTCCAGGGTCAGGCTCTGGGAACGACCACGGGTTGGCAGTACGCCTTTGTTCAACGTCGATTCGGACCAGCCGGCCGACGCCTTGAAGTTCAGGTACTGATCGCCTTCCTTGTTAACGAAGTCGAAAATCTCGTCAACGGTGTATTTACCGGTATTGATCTTGTCCTGCTGAGCAGACAGGCCGAAAGTCAGACGCGAAGTCTCACTGATCGGGTAACCAACGTTAGCGCCTACACCCAGACTGTCTACTGCGTAGCTCGAGATATCGGCGTCGAGTTCATCATAGTCAGTGGTGCGATAGAACGCGTTGTAACCCAGGCTCACGCCATCGGCGGTCCAGTAGGGGTCAACGTAGCCGAAGTTGTAGCGGCTCTGGTATTCGCTGCGGGTCAGGCCAACGCTGACGCGGTTACCGGTACCGAGGAAGTTGTTCTGGGTGATCGAACCACCGAGGATCAGACCGGCACTCTGGGCGAAACCGACACTGGCGGTAATCGAACCGGAAGCCTGCTCTTCAACGCTGTAGTTCACATCCACCTGGTCGTCGACACCTGGAACAGCCGGAGTCTCGACGTTCACTTCTTTAAAGAAGCCCAGACGCTCAAGACGGGTCTTGGACTGGTCGATCAGGTAGGTCGAAGCCCAGCCACCTTCCATCTGACGCATTTCGCGACGCAGCACTTCGTCTTCGGACTTGGTGTTGCCACGGAAGTTGATGCGGTTGACGTAGGCGCGCTTGCCCGGGTCGACAGCGAACAGGATGTCCACGGTGTGGTCATCATCGTGCGGCTGAGGCACGCCGTTGACGTTGGCGAAGGTGTAACCCTCGTTACCCAGACGGCGGGTGATCAACTCAGATGTGGTGGTCATCAGCTTGCGCGAGAACACCTGGCCTTTCTGCACCAGCAGCAAGGACTTGACTTGATCTTCAGGGACTTTCAGGTCACCGCTGAGTTTGACGTCACGAACGGTGTACTTTTCACCTTCGGTCACGTTGACGGTGATATAGACATGCTTCTTGTCCGGGGTGATGGACACCTGGGTCGAAGCGATATCCATGTTGATATAGCCGCGATCCAGATAGTAAGAGCGCAGACGCTCCAGGTCACCGGAAAGCTTTTCACGGGCGTATTTGTCATCGCTCTTGAAGAACGACAGCCAGTTGGTGGTTTTCAGTTCGAACAGGTCGGTCAGGTCTTCCTCGGGGAAAACCGTGTTGCCCACCACGTTGATGTGCTGAATGGCCGCAACGGTGCCTTCGTTGATCTTCACTTTCAGACCAACACGGTTACGCGGCTGCGATACCACTTCGGTATCGACCGTAGCCGAATAGCGACCCTGCGCGACGTACTGACGTTGCAGTTCGTTACGAACACCTTCGAGGGTGGCGCGCTGGAAGATCTCGCCTTCGGACAGACCGGATTGTTTCAAGCCTTTCATCAGGTCTTCAGTGGAGATCTGGCAAGCCGAACATCCGCAAACCGATAACCAGCAACAGCGCCTGCAACATGAACGCTGGGCGCTGATCTGCGCGATTGCCCTCGCGCTCCC
>NZ_JBIUWI010000096.1:0-3192 GCF_044743385.1 Pseudomonas sp. NPDC087639
TCATTGAGCTTGTCGCGCTAGGCCTTGCTGACGTTCGTCTTGGCGTCGAAATCATCGACACCAAAGTGGTGAATCCATTTCATTACCTGACCGGCACGGAAACGCTTCTCCCCGATTGAGTCGAAGAATTTTTCCATTTCCTGTTGAGTCAGACCCAGCAGGTTGGTTTTTACAGTCGATGTAGTCATGGATTCACCTTCACTCTTAAGCCAATGCTTAGCGAGTGGTTACTTCAGTAGCTGCGAAGAAGTACGAGATTTCACGAGCAGCTGCGGCTTCGGAGTCCGAACCGTGAACAGCGTTGGCGTCGATGGAATCAGCGAAATCAGCGCGGATGGTGCCGGCAGCAGCTTCTTTAGGGTTGGTAGCGCCCATCAGCTCACGGTTCAGAGCGATAGCGTTTTCGCCTTCCAGAACCTGAACAACAACTGGACCGGAGATCATGAAGGAAACCAGATCGCCGAAGAAACCACGAGCGCTGTGCTCAGCGTAGAAGCCTTCAGCTTCAGCTTTGGACAGTTGCTTCAGTTTCGAAGCTACAACGCGCAGGCCTGCTTTTTCGAAACGAGTGGTGATCTCGCCGATGACGTTTTTTGCAACTGCGTCAGGCTTGATGATGGAGAAAGTACGTTGAACAGCCATGGTGTAACTCCAGAAACGGTAATTTGCGAAAAATTAAACCCGCGAATTATACGCGGGTTCTTTGGTATTGCCTAACCTGCGAGGACGATCAGTCTGCTTCTTCGATCCAGAGCGCCTGAACCGCTTCCAGCACCTTCTCGCCACAACGGCCAGAGGCGTTGTCGAAATCGGGAAGTTCCATGATCCATCGCTGCAAGTCGACGAAATTGACAGAAATTGGATTCACATCCGGCTTGGATTCGGCCAATTCTTCTGCAATGCGTTGAACATCATTCCAACCGTAGCTCATGACAGTATTACCAGTCAGTGCGGCGCTTCGGCCGCATGGTTAAGCGAATATTTCGGAATCTCGACGGTGATGTCTTCTTCACCAACGATAGCCTGACAGGCAAGGCGCGATTGCGCTTCCAGGCCCCAAGCACGATCGAGGAAGTCTTCTTCCAGCTCGTCAGCCTCTTCCATCGAATCGAAACCCTCGCGGATGATGCAGTGGCACGTGGTGCAGGCGCAGACACCGCCGCAGGCGCTTTCCATCTCGATGTGGTGTTCGTGGGCCAGTTCAAGAATCGATGTGCCGGGCGCAGCCTCGACCACCATGCCTTCAGGGCAAAACTTCTCGTGGGGCAGAAAAATGACCTGCGGCATCAGATATCCTCGATTTCATTCAGATTGCGCCCCGACAGAGCGGCTTTCACCGTCAAATCCATGCGGCGGGCAGCAAAAGCATCGGTCACTTGCGACAGACGCTTGGTCTGCTGCTCGATGGCGTAACCATCAGTACCTTTCATCAGTTCGATCAGTTCCTGCACTTGCATGTCGATGACCATGCGCTCTTCGGCGTCGAGCAAACGCTCGCCATCAGCCTCCAGAGCGCCCTGCACCGCCTCGATCAGGCGCTGGGCATCAACTTGCTGCTCGCGCAGGACACGGGCGACCTTGTCGTCATTGGCATGCTGGAACGAATCTTTCAGCATCTTGGCGATTTCGCCGTCGGTCAGACCGTAGGACGGCTTGACCTGAATGCTCGCCTCGACGCCCGAACCCAGTTCACGAGCGGAAACACTGAGCAGACCGTCGGCATCGACCTGGAAGGTCACGCGAATCTTCGCCGCACCGGCCACCATTGCTGGAATACCACGCAATTCAAAGCGCGCCAGCGAGCGGCAATCGCTGATCAGCTCGCGTTCGCCCTGCAATACGTGGATCGCCATGGCCGACTGGCCGTCTTTATAAGTGGTGAAATCTTGTGCGCGAGCGACAGGAATGGTGGTGTTGCGCGGAATCACCTTCTCCATCAGGCCGCCCATGGTTTCCAGCCCCAGGGACAACGGAATCACGTCGAGCAGCAGCAGTTCGCCGCCATCGCGCTTGTTGCCAGCCAGGGTATCGGCCTGGATCGCGGCCCCGATGGCCACCACTTGATCCGGATCGATTTCAGTCAACGGCTGACGACCGAACGCTTCGGCGACGGCTTCACGAACACGAGGAACGCGAGTCGAACCGCCGACCATGACCACGGCGTGTACATCATCCAGCTCGATGCCGGAATCGCGAACGGCGCGGCGGCAGGCTTTCAGGCTACGCGCGACCATCGGCTCGATCAGCGCATCGAAGGCTTCGCGGGTCAGCTGTGCTTTCCAGTCGCCGTAGGCAACTTCAACACTGGCCGCATCGGTCAGGGCTTCTTTGGCCGCGCAGGCGGTTTGCAGCAGATTACGTTGTGCGCCCGGATCGAGATCGGCGGACAGACCCGCACTATCGATGATCCAGCCGGCAATCGCGTGATCGAAGTCATCGCCGCCCAGCGCGCTATCGCCGCCGGTGGCCAGGACTTCGAAAACACCGCCAGTCAGACGCAAAATCGAAATATCGAAGGTGCCGCCGCCCAAGTCATAAATCGCTACGAGGCCTTCAGCGTGCTGATCCAGACCGTAAGCCACAGCGGCGGCGGTCGGCTCATTGAGCAGGCGCAGCACATTCAGACCAGCGAGTTTCGCCGCATCCTTGGTGGCCTGGCGCTGGGCATCGTCGAAATACGCCGGAACGGTGATTACCGCACCGACCAGTTCGCCACCCAACGTCGCTTCAGCACGCTGACGCAACACCTTGAGGATATCGGCGGAAACTTCGACCGGGCTTTTCGGGCCTTGCACGGTGTCGATGAACGGCATGTGCGACTCGCCGCCGACAAAGCGGTATGGCAGTTGCTCGCCCAACTGCTTGACGTCGGACAGACCACGACCCATCAAGCGCTTGACCGACAGCACGGTGTTCAAAGGATCGGAAGCGGCGGCCAGCTTGGCCGACTCGCCGACTTCGACGTGATCGGCGTGGTAACGCACGGCAGACGGCAGGATGACCTGCCCGTCAGCGTCGGCCAATGGCTCGGAAAGACCACTGCGCAACGCAGCGACCAGCGAATTGGTAGTGCCCAAGTCGATCCCCACAGCCAGACGACGCTGGTGCGGTTGAGGACTTTGGCCGGGTTCGGCGATCTGCAGTAGGGCCTTATTGATATTGACTTTTATTTATATCTTTTGTGGTATCTTT
>NZ_JBIUWI010000096.1:3202-12555 GCF_044743385.1 Pseudomonas sp. NPDC087639
ATCGTCGAGGCGCTCTTCTAACTGGCGCACTTCGTAGGTGAGCTTGTCGAGGAATTGCATGCGTCGCATCAGGCGTTCAGCCTGTTCGCGTTGCGCTGCATCATCCCAACAGGCTGCGAAGCTTTCGTTGAGTTCTTCCTGGGCCACTTTCAAGCGACGCTTGAACACCGCGACACCGTCCAGATCGGCGCTGTCCTGGAGGTCTTCGAGCTCTTCGCGCCACTGCATCTGCTGCAGAAGAAACTCGGGGTCGTGAACCGTGACTTCCATCGGCACTTCATGACCGCTGACTTTCAGCAGATAGCGCGCACGCTGCGGCGGGCTCTTGAGCGTCTGATAAGCATCGTTTAGCCGCGCAGACTGCTCGAGCGCCGACCGCTGCTCGCGCTCGGAAGCGTCGGCAAAACGGTCAGGATGAACGCCGCGCGCCAACTCACGGTAGCGCGTGGCCAACTGCTCGAGATCCAGACGGAAGCTCGGTTGCAGCTCGAATAAAGCGAAATGACAAGGAATACCCACGACAAGCCTCAGATGTTGAAGCTTTCGCCGCAGCCACATTCACCGCGCACGTTGGGGTTGTTGAACTTGAAGCCTTCGTTCAACCCTTCCTTGACGCAATCGAGTTCGGTGCCGTCCAGGTAGGCCAGGCTTTTCGGGTCGATGATCACTTTCTCGCCGTGACTTTCGAACACCTGATCCTCTTCAACCACCTCGTCGACAAACTCCAGCACGTAGGCAAGGCCGGAACAACCTGTGGTGCGAACACCCAGACGAATCCCTTCACCTTTGCCGCGCCCGTTGAGGGAGCGTCGCACGTGCTGAGCAGCCGCTTCTGTCATGCTGATAGCCATCGTTGACTCCTTACTCCTCGCCAAATCCAGAAAGTCAGATCAAGCCTTTCTTCTGCTTGTAATCGCGAACAGCCGCTTTGATAGCGTCTTCAGCCAATACCGAGCAGTGAATTTTCACTGGTGGCAGGGCCAATTCTTCGGCCAGCTGGGTGTTCTTGATGGTTTCGGCTTCATCCAGGGTCTTGCCCTTCATCCACTCGGTGGCGAGGGAGCTGGAAGCGATTGCCGAACCGCAGCCGTAGGTCTTGAACTTGGCGTCTTCGATAACGCCCTGATCGTTGACCTTGATTTGCAGGCGCATGACATCGCCGCACGCCGGAGCGCCGACCATGCCAGTGCCGACATCCGGGTCTTCCGCGTTCATCTTGCCGACGTTGCGCGGGTTTTCGTAGTGGTCGATGACCTTTTCGCTGTAAGCCATGATGCTTAATCCTCACTCATCAGAGAGTCGCTCTTTAAGCCCTGCAACCGTGGGGCGCAGGGCCGGTTCGCGGCGACTTGAAATCAGTGTGCCGCCCACTCGATTTTCGAAATGTCGACACCGTCTTTGTACATGTCCCACAGCGGCGACAGAGCGCGCAGCTTGGTAACGGCCTCGCAGACTTTCTGCGCGGCGTAGTCGATTTCTTCTTCGGTGGTGAAACGGCCGAAGGTGAAGCGGATCGAGCTGTGCGCCAGTTCGTCGTTGCGGCCCAGGGCGCGCAGTACGTACGAAGGCTCAAGCGATGCCGAGGTGCAGGCGGAACCGGACGAAACCGCCAGATCCTTGAGTGCCATGATCAGCGACTCGCCTTCAACGTAGTTGAAGCTCAGGTTCAGGTTGTGCGGAACGCGGGCGATCAGGCTGCCGTTGACGTACAGCTCTTCCAGATGCTCGACCTGCTTGTAGAAACGGTCGCTCAAGGCTTGGATACGAACGTTTTCAGCAGCCATGTCTTCTTTAGCTACACGGAACGCCTCGCCCATACCAACGATCTGGTGAGTCGCCAGGGTGCCGGAACGCATGCCACGCTCGTGACCGCCGCCGTGCATGGTCGCTTCGATGCGCACACGCGGCTTGCGGCTGACGTACAACGCGCCGATGCCTTTAGGGCCGTAGGTTTTGTGGGCAGAGAACGACATCATGTCGACTTTCAGCTTCTGCAGGTCGATCTCGACCTTGCCAGTGGACTGAGCAGCGTCAACGTGGAAAAGGATGCCCTTCGAACGAAGCAGCTCGCCGATGGCGGCGATATCGTTGACGGTACCGATTTCGTTGTTCACGTGCATGGCCGACACGAGGATGGTGTCTTCGCGCAAAGCGGCTTCGATCATGGCCGGAGTGATCAGACCGTCTTCAGTCGGATCAAGGTAGGTGACTTCAAAACCTTCACGCTCGAGTTGGCGCATGGTGTCAAGGACAGCCTTGTGCTCGATCTTGGAGGTGATCAGGTGCTTGCCCTTGGAGGCGTAGAAATGTGCCGCACCCTTGATTGCCAGATTGTTGGACTCGGTGGCGCCGGACGTCCAGACGATTTCACGCGGATCAGCGTTGACCAGATCGGCCACCTGACGACGAGCGTTTTCGACGGACTCTTCAGCTTTCCAGCCGAACACGTGGGAACGGGAAGCCGGGTTACCGAAGTTTCCGTCGACCAGCAGGCATTCACTCATTTTTTGCGCAACGCGCGGATCGACCGGGGTGGTCGCAGAGTAATCAAGGTACATCGGCAATTTCAAGGACTATCTCCTAAATCAGGCTGGCGGGCGTGCCGCTAGCTCTTTGGCTGTCATTCGACGGCGGACGCTTCAATCTTGTCCAGGCGCGGCGCCTTGCCATTGCAACGACGCTGATCCTGACGCTGGGCTACTTCTTGCACCTCACGGCGAGTCACAAGATCAGCCAAGCTGATACCGCTGAGAAATTCGTGAATCTGCAGGCTAAGGTCGCACCACAGGTGATGGGTCAGGCAAGTGTCGCCGGAATGGCAATCGCCTTGGCCCTGGCATTTGGTGGCATCAACCGATTCGTTAACCGCATCGATCACCTGTGCAACCTGGATGCCCTGCATGTCGCGGGACAACTGGTAGCCACCGCCCGGACCGCGAACACTGGATACCAGATTGCTGCGTCGCAGCTTGGCGAAAAGCTGTTCGAGATAGGACAGGGAGATGCCTTGGCGCTCGGAGATATCGGCCAGGGACACCGGCCCGTGCTGCGCGTGCAACGCCAGGTCGAGCATGGCGGTCACGGCGTATCGGCCTTTTGTAGTCAGTCGCATGGACAGTTACCACGGAGTTCAGAATGGGCGGGAGTATGCAATTCCCGAGCATTTAAGTCAACTATAAGACCTAGTGCTTTAGTCGGGTTTACCCGCAAAAGAGCGCGCGAATGATATCAGGGTCTGCGGCTTAATGGCACACCGGTTGCCGGATGTGCCGTGCAGGAGCTGCCGCAGGGGTGTCAGCCAGTTTTGGATTCGTCTTTGCCTTTTACACAGGCGAAATCCTCTTCGCGCAGCTCAGGCAAATCTTTCGCACAGTAATTACTGCCCAGATCCTTCAGTGCACCGCACATCCCCTCCAGTCGCCCATCCACCGCTTGCAGGTGATCGAGCAACTGACCGATGGCGCGCGCCACAGGGTCAGGCATGTCTTCGCTGACACCATAGGCATCGAAGCCGATTTTCTCGGCCATGGCCTTGCGCTTGGCGTCCTGCTCCTCATCGGATTTAACGATGATTCGCCCCGGAATACCCACGACCGTCGCGCCCGGCGGCACCTCCTTGGTCACCACAGCGTTGGAGCCGACCTTGGCCCCGGCGCCGACAGTGAATGGCCCAAGCACTTTCGCTCCGGCACCGACAACAACACCATCACCCAAGGTCGGATGACGCTTGCCTTTGTTCCAGCTTGTGCCGCCAAGGGTCACACCCTGATAGATGGTCACGTCATCGCCAATCTCGGCGGTTTCGCCAATGACGATACCCATGCCGTGATCAATAAAGAAGCGTCGACCGACTTTCGCCCCCGGGTGAATCTCGATCCCGGTCAACCAGCGACCAAAGTTCGACACCAGACGCGCCAGCCACTTCAGGTCATTGCGCCAGAGCATCCCGGCCAGACGATGAATCCAGATCGCGTGCATACCGGGGTAGCAAGTCAGGACTTCAAAAGCGTTACGCGCCGCCGGATCTCGATGGAATACGCTTTGGATATCTTCACGCAAACGCTCAAACATCATTCAGTCCTTCCGTTTCAGAAGCTCACCACGGGCCGCTTTTTGGGTTTCCGTGAGGATGCCACGCAATATATTCATTTCCGCCCGGCTGACCGAGCTGCGTCCGTACAACCGGCGCAGGCGCGCCATCAGGTGCCGCGGCTTCTCAGGATCGAGGAATTCGATGGCGACCAGCGTCTGCTCCAGATGCTCATAGAATCGCTCCAGCTCATCCATGGTCGCCAGCTCGGCGCTTTTTACCGAAGCCACTTCTTCCTTCTCGATCTTGCTCGGCTGACCTTGTGCGGCCAGCCATGCCATGCGCACTTCATAGCTCAACACCTGCACCGCCGCCCCAAGGTTCAGCGAACTGAACTCAGGATCGGAGGGGATGTGCACGTGAAAGTGACATCGCTGCAGCTCGTCATTGGTCAGGCCGGAATCTTCACGACCGAACACCAGCGCAATCTCTGCGCCCTGCCCGGCTTCCTCAACCACTTTGGTGCCGCATTCGCGCGGGTCCAGCAGCGGCCAGGGAATACGCCGATCACGGGCGCTGGTGCCGAGCACCAGATTGCAGCCGACCAAGGCATCTTCCAGGGTGGCGACGACCTGGGCGTTTTCAAGGATGTCACCGGCACCGGAAGCGCGAGCATCGGCCTCGTGGTGCGGAAACAGGCGCGGCTCGACCAGCACCAAGCGCGACAGACCCATGTTTTTCATGGCGCGCGCAGCCCCGCCGATGTTGCCGGGGTGGCTGGTATTGACCAGGACGACACGAATGTTCTGCAGCAAGGGAGGCGCTCTCGGACACAGGAAAGGGGTGCAAATCTTACAGAACAGCCTACCGTTAAGCTATGAAAGCGAACAGCAACCTTCACCTGAAGAAAAGTTCTGATAGAATGCGCGGCTTTCTTTAACAACCTTAGGTGACACATCCATGCAGCCCTTGCAGAATATCCACCTGCGCGCCGCCCCCAGCACCAGTGAACTCATCATCCGCTCCATCGAGCGCCTGGATACCATCAAGGTCGACGAAAAAGACGCCAAGGATTATGTATCCGAGGTGGATCGCGCCGCCGAACAGAAAATCATCGACGCGCTGCGCAAGGCTTACCCGAACCACTCGATCCGCGGTGAAGAGACTGGCCTGCACGCCGGTACCGGCATCGAAGGCGAAGAATACCTGTGGATCATCGATCCGCTGGACGGCACCACCAACTTCCTGCGCGGCATTCCACACTTTGCTGTCAGCATCGCCTGCAAATACCGTGGTCGCCTGGAACACGCTGTTGTTCTGGATCCGGTTCGCCAGGAAGAATTCACCGCCAGCCGTGGTCGCGGCGCGCAACTGAACGGTCGTCGCCTGCGCGTCAGCGGTCGCACCAGCCTCGACGGCGCCCTGCTGGGTACCGGCTTCCCGTTCCGTGACGATCAGATGGACAACCTCGACAACTACCTGGGCATGTTCCGCGCCCTGGTTGGCCAGACTGCCGGCATCCGCCGCGCCGGTTCCGCCAGCCTGGACCTGGCTTATGTAGCTGCTGGTCGTTTCGACGCGTTCTGGGAGTCGGGCCTGTCCGAGTGGGACATGGCTGCAGGCGCCCTGCTGATTCAAGAAGCTGGCGGCCTGGTGAGCGACTTCACCGGCGGTCACGACTTCCTTGAAAAAGGCCATATCGTTGCCGGCAACACCAAATGCTTCAAGGCAGTGCTGACGGCTATCCAGCCGCACCTGCCAGCCTCGCTGAAGCGCTAAGCTTTACGCGAAACGAAAAAAAGCACCCTTCGGGGTGCTTTTTTTTAAACGCTCGGACTATTACTGAGCAGGCTCATTCTGCGACAGAACCAGCTTGCCTTCCTTGTCGACCGGAATCTGGTTGCCCGGATCACGATCCATCCGCACCTTGCCTTCCTTGCCATCCAGCGAATAACGCACGTCGTAACCGACAACTTTGTCACTGATGTCATTCACCGTGTTACAGCGAGTCTGCGTGGTGGTGTAGGTATCGCGATTCTGCATACCTTCCTGCACCTTGTTACCGGCATAACCGCCACCAACCGCACCGGCCACGGTGGCGATCTTCTTGCCAGTACCGCCGCCGACCTGATTACCCAGCAAACCACCCGCTACCGCACCAATCGCGGTACCGAGGATCTGGTGTTGATCCTTGACCGGCGCCTGGCGGGTCACGGCTACATCCTTGCACACTTCACGTGGAGTCTTGATCTGTGTTTTGACCGGTTCAACAGCCAGTACTTGCGCATACTCAGGGCCGCTTTTAACCAGGCTGTAGGTGGCAACAGCACCCCCGGCAGTCACACCGACAGCACCCAATACCGCACCAACCAGCAACGACTTGTTCACATGAACCTCCTGACCATCACATGCGGGACGCGCCCGCGCTTCTCCCAGCCTTGGAGCATAAAAAAAGGCGCGAGTTCAACTCGCGCCTTTTTCGGCTGACAGCGGGGAAAACGATGGCCGTTATGGACGGTCGTCGACTTCCTTCTCGGTGTTGACCGGAGGAATCAGATCCTCAGTGGTCAGGTTCAGCCAGATCAGCACCACGTTAGCGATGTAGATCGACGAGTAAGTACCCGCCAGAACTCCGATAAACAGGGCGATGGAGAAGCCGAACAGGTTGTCGCCACCGAAGAACAGCAGTGCCGCGATCGCCAGCAAGGTGGAGATCGACGTCGCCATGGTGCGCAGCAGGGTCTGAGTGGTCGAGATGTTGATGTTCTCGATCAGCGTCGCCTTGCGCAGCACGCGGAAGTTCTCACGTACCCGGTCGAATACCACGATGGTGTCGTTCAGCGAGTAACCGATGATCGCCAGCACCGCCGCCAGTACCGTCAGATCGAAAGTGATCTGGAAATACGACAGGATACCGATGGTCACGATCACGTCGTGGATCAGCGAAACAATGGCGCCGACCGCGAACTTCCACTGAAAGCGGAAAGCCAGGTAGATCAGGATGCCGCCGAGCGCCAGCAGCATGCCGAGGCCGCCCTGGTCGCGCAGCTCTTCACCGACCTGCGGGCCGACGAACTCGACACGCTTGACCGTTGCCGGGTTGTCGCCGCCGACCTTCAGCAGCGCTTCCGCTACCTGATGGCCCAACTGCGGGTCTTCACCCGGCATCCGCACCAGCAGATCGGTAGTCGCACCGAAACTCTGCACGACGGCTTCGTGATACCCCGAAGTCACCAGTTGCTCGCGCACCTTGGTGACATCGGCCGGACGCTCGTAGGTCAGCTCGATGAGCGTACCGCCGGTGAAGTCCAGCCCCCAGTTCATGCCCTTGGTGAAGACACTGAACATAGCCAGCAGGGTGAGGAATACTGTGACGCCGAACGCGAAGTTGCGAACGCCCATGAAGTTGATTGTACGTAACATGGCAGCCCCTTAAATCCACAACTTCTTGAAGTCACGTCCGCCGAAGATCAGGTTGACCATCGCGCGGGTCACCATGATGGCCGTGAACATCGAGGTAAAGATCCCGAGGGACATGGTCACTGCGAAGCCTTTGACCGGGCCGGTGCCCATCGCAAAGAGAATCCCGCCGACCAACAGAGTTGTCAGGTTGGCGTCGAGAATCGCAGTGAATGCCCGGCCGAAGCCTTCGTTGATTGCGCGCTGCACGGTCATGCCGGCGGCGATCTCTTCGCGGATCCGCGAGAAGATCAGTACGTTGGCGTCAACCGCCATACCCATGGTCAACACGATACCGGCGATACCCGGCAGGGTCAGCGTTGCACCCAGCAGCGACATCAGCGCCAGCAGCAACACCATGTTCACCGACAGAGCGACAGTGGCGATGATGCCGAAGAAGCGGTAGATGGCGATGATGAACAGCGACACGAACAGCATGCCCCACAGCGATGCATCGATACCTTTGGTGATGTTGTCAGCACCCAGGCTCGGGCCGATTGTGCGCTCTTCAGCGAAGTACATCGGCGCTGCCAGACCACCGGCACGCAACAGCAGCGCCAGCTCGGACGATTCGCCCTGACCGTTCAGGCCAGTGATGCGGAACTGAGCACCCAGCGGCGATTGGATAGTCGCCAGGCTGATGATCTTCTTCTCTTCCTTGAACGTCTGCACCGCGACGTCTTTCTCGACGCCATTAACCATTTGCTTGGTGTAAGTGGTGACCGGACGCTGCTCGATGAAGATCACTGCCATGCTGCGACCGACGTTCGAACGAGTCGCACGGCTCATCAACTCACCACCGTGACCATCCAGACGGATGTTCACTTCAGGTGTGCCGTGCTCGCCGAAACCGGCCTTGGCGTCAGTCACCTGGTCACCGGTGATGATCAGGCCACGCTCGATCTGCGCAGGAGGACGGTTGCCCTCACGGAATTCAAAGCTCTCGGAAGTGGCTTTCGAAGCACCCGGCTCTGCAGCCAGACGGAACTCAAGGTTGGCCGTCTTGCCCAGAATACGCTTGGCTTCGGCAGTGTCCTGCACGCCTGGCAGCTCAACCACGATGCGGTTGGCGCCCTGACGCTGAACGATTGGTTCGGCAACACCCAGCTCGTTGACGCGGTTACGTACCGTGGTCAAGTTCTGCTTGATGGAGTATTCACGGATTTCCGCCAGCTTGGCCGGGGTCATCGCCAGACGCAGCACCGGTTGACCGTTGAGGTCGGCCGGAACAATGTCGAAATCGTTGAAGTTCTTGCGGATCAGCGCACGGGCCTGTTCGCGGGAATCTTCATCGCTGAAGCCCAACTGAATGGCACCGCCCAGTTGCGGCAGACTGCGATAGCGCAGCTTCTCTTTACGCAGCAGGCTCTTGACGTCGCCTTCGTAGACTTTCAGGCGTGCATCGAGGGCTTTATCCATGTCCACTTCCAGCAGGAAGTGCACACCACCGGACAAGTCCAGGCCCAGCTTCATCGGGTGCGCGCCCAGATTGCGCAGCCATTGCGGGGTGGTCTGTGCCAGGTTCAGCGCGACGACGTAGTCATCACCCAATGCCTTGCGCACAACGTCTTTTGCCGGCAGCTGGTCTTCAGCTTTGGCCAGACGGATCAGACCACCCTTGCCGTTGTCCGCCAGCGTGGCAGCCTTGACGGTGATCCCGGACTCTTTGAGCGCGGTGCTTACGCGATCCAGATCGGCCTGATTGACCTGCAGTGCCGTGCTGGCGCCGCTCACCTGAATGGCCGGGTCATCGGGGTATAGATTGGGAGCGGAATAAATCAGACCGATCGCCAGCACCGCCAGGATCAGAATGTATTTCCACAGAGGGTATTTGTTCAGCATCACGCCGCCCGTTATTAACGCG